>NZ_RZTB01000092.1:0-24295 GCF_003997735.1 Mesorhizobium sp. M7A.F.Ca.MR.148.00.0.0
AGAGCGTCCTTCTCCCCGTATAGTGACGGGGAGAAGGACGCTCTTATTCGCCGGTTTCGCCAATCATCGACGTCGCAGGAAGAGCCACCCACTTTCCCCAAGCTTAAAGCCCCAGTTCAGTCCGCAATTCCTCGGCGCTGTTGATGACGACGGCGCCGGGCGGGCCTTCCATCGGCTTTTCCGGCCAGAAGATCGTCTTCATGCCCGCCGCCAGTCCCGCCATGGCGCCCGGCCAGCTGTCGTCGATCGCCACGGCGTGCGTAGGGTCGACATCGGCCAGATAGGCGGCGCGCAGGAACGGCTCGGCATGCGGCTTGCCTTCGCGCACATCGTTGCGGCTGATCGTCTTCATGCCGGGGTAGATCAGGCCGACCATGCTCAGATTGGCGTCGACGATCATCCGGTCCGAATTCGAGACCACGGCCTGCTGGATGCCTCTTGCACGTAGCTCGTTGAAGATCTCGATCGCGCCCGGGCGCGGCTTCAGCCCCTCGACCAACGGCAGATAATGCTCGTATTTGCGCACGATCCAGTCGTCGAAAGGCAGGTCCAGGCCGAACTCGTCGCGCATCATCTCGTAGACCGGCCAGGCGGCGACACCGAGCACGCGCTCATGCAGATCGTCGGGCGGGACAAGGCCGACATTGCGCATCGCCGCCATCAGGGCTGCTTCGTGCAACGGTTCGCTGTCGACCAGCGTGCCGTCCATGTCCCAGAAAACCGCTTTCGGCATCATGTGAGGCTCCTTTTTGCCATCCCTTAAAGGGTTTGAGCCGGGAGATAAACCTTCGGGATCGAAGAACGTGCCGCCTGCCGCGGCCGCGGCCAAGTCTCTTTGGCGACAGAGACTTCGTGGGAGAAGAAAAACTGGGCCGTGCTTACGTCGATGAATAGCAAGCAATTGCCCCCGAGATTGACAATTGCGCAGCAGGCTGTTCCCTGCGAAAGTGGGCATGGGCCGCTCTCATGACCGGCGGTCTCGGGAGGCAGGACTTTGAATAGCCGGCAGGATGGTGGCAGCAACAGGCTGGACGATGCGGCGCGCGCCGGCTGGCTTTATTATGTTGCCGGCAACACACAGGACCAGATCGCTTCGACGCTCGGCATTTCGCGGCAAACGGCGCAGCGGCTGGTATCGCTGGCGGTGTCGGAGGGCTTGATCAAGGTTCGCGTCGACCATCCTATCGCCAACTGCCTCGATCTGGCGGCACGGCTGAGATCGCGCTTTGCGCTCGATCTGGTCGAGGTGGTGCCGAGCGACCCCAATTCGTCCTCGACCACGATCGGCATCGCCGAGGCGGCTGCCGCCGAGATCGAGCGGCGGCTGCGGTCACCGACCCCGATCGTCATGGCGATCGGCACCGGTCGCACGCTGAAGGCGGCGATCGAGCAGTTGCCGCCAATGGAATGCCCGCAGCACAAGGTGGTGTCGTTGACCGGCAACATCTCGCCGGACGGCTCGGCCGCCTTCTACAACGTCATCTTCACCATGGCCGACAGGGTCAAGGCGCGCTCCTTCCCGATGCCGCTGCCGGTCATCGCCTCGTCGCCTGAGGAGCGCGAGATGCTGCTCAACCAGCCGATGATCCAACCGACGCTTGCGCTTGCCGCCGAGGCCGACGTCACCTTCATCGGCATCGGCGACCTCGGCCCCAAGGCGCCGCTCTACGAAGACGGCTTCATTTCGGAGAGCGAATTGAAGGCGCTGCAGAAGGCCGGCGGCATCGCCGAGATCGTCGGCTGGGTGTTCGATAGGGAGGGCCGCATGATCGAGGGCATCACCAACGACCGGGTGTCGTCGGCGTCGCTTCCGTCACGCGAGAAAGCGCTGGTCATCGCACTGGCCATGGGCGAACGAAAGCTGCCAGGCATCCTGGCGGCCGCGAACCGGCGGCTGATCAACGGCCTCATCACCGATGAACGGACCGCCGCCGCCCTGCTGGCCAACATCTGACCGGAACCACAACTGATTTGCGATAAAACCAACCGCGCTAGCTGTGCCGCCCGAAAGGGTCATTGCCATCGAGAAAACCGAGATCGCGCTGCAGATGCGGCGACAGGTCCCTGATGTCGAGATGTGCTCGTTTTTTGGCCGCGAACCAGCCGAATCCATCCGTCAGCCACGAAAACCAGCGGTGATCCGGTGCGGGAGTGCATTTTTGCTGCGCCATGGTCATGATCGTCAACCTTCGCTATCCTGAACCCGAATGACGGGTTGACTGGGAATGTCGGTCTTGACGGCGGCCTTTGCCAATCGAACGTCGATAAGGACCCATAAGGAGGCTTTATGCCGGACCTGAGCTCTCGGCAGGTTTCACAGCTTCCGCCGCTGCAGGCGATCCGGGTGTTCGAAGCGGTGGCGCGGCATCTTTCCTTCACCAAGGCGGCCGAGGAACTTGCCATGACGCAAGCGGCGGTCAGCTATCAGATCAAGGTGCTGGAGGAACGGGTCGGCGCGCCGCTGTTCCTGCGCCGACCGCGCCAGATCGCACTCACCGAGGCTGGACAGCGCCTCGCGCCGGCGGTCAGCGAGGCCTTTGCCATTCTCGGCCAGGCCTATGCCGCGGCGCGTGGCGGGGCCGACGGCTTGCTGTGCGTCACGACGGTGCTGACATTCGCCTCGAACTGGCTCGCGCACCGGCTGGGGTCGTTCCAGATCGCCCATCCAGCGCTGGCGGTGCGGCTCGAAACGTCGAGCCGCCTGACCGACTTTGCCCGCGAGGATACCGATATCGCGATCCGCTCGGGCGGCGGCAAATGGCCGGGCCTGGAGGCGCACAAGCTGCTCGATGCCGACTTCACGCCGATGCTGAGCCCGAAACTCGCAGCGACCATCGGCGGCGTCAGGGAACCGGCGGACCTGTTGCGGCTGCCGATCCTCGATCCCGGCGACATCTGGTGGACGCAATGGTTCGAGGCTGCCGGCGTGCATTCGCACGATCTTGCCAAGCGGCCCGGCAGCAGCATGGGGGCGCAGGCCTATGAGGCCAATGCGGCGATCGCCGGTCATGGCGTCGCGGTCCTGACCAGGGCGCTGTTCAAGGCGGAACTTGCCGACGGGCGCCTGATCCAGCCTTTCGATCTGGTTGGCGACGACGGCCATGCCTATTGGCTGGTCTACCCCGAAGCGCGCCGCAACGTGCCGAAGATCCGTGCCTTCCGCGACTGGCTGCTGGCCGAGATCGCCTGCTGACCGGCAAGCTTTCGGGCTGCACCTGGTTTTCGCAGATCTATCCGCTGCTGCCGCACTGTATCCGGCCGGGACGCTCCTCGTCCTGGCAATGTCCGCTCGTCCCGGCCTGCGGTGTCGCCCGGGTGCTGCGCTGCAGCATCGAATCCGACTTGACATAATTCACGCCAAGTGAGTAATTGCCCAAAGCCAAGGCAAATGCTCATCTTGGTTCAAGGGAGGAATTGATGAAACTTCGCACGCTCACCCTGGGCTTGTTGTCGGCCAGCACGCTTGCGTTCGCCGCACACGCCGAATCCATCACCATCGCCACCGTCAACAATGGCGATATGGTCCGCATGCAAAAGCTGACCGAGGACTTCACCAAGGCGAACCCCGACATCCAGCTCAACTGGGTCACGCTCGAGGAAAACGTGCTGCGCGAGCGCGTCACCACCGACATCGCCACCAAGGGCGGCCAGTACGACGTGATGACCATCGGTACCTATGAGGTTCCGATCTGGGCCAAGCAGAGCTGGCTGCTGCCGCTCGACAAGCTCGGCGACGACTATGACGCCAAGGACATCATCCCGGCCATCGCCGGCGGCCTTTCGGTCGACGGTAAGCTCTATGCCGCGCCCTTCTACGGCGAAAGCTCCTTCGTCATGTACCGCAAGGACCTGATGGAGAAGGCTGGGCTGAAGATGCCCGACGCGCCGACCTGGGATTTCATCAGGCAGGCCGCCGACAAGATGACCGATCGCGCGAATGGCGTGAACGGTGTCTGCCTGCGCGGCAAGGCCGGCTGGGGCGAGAACATGGCCTTCCTGACCGCCATGTCGAACTCCTTCGGCGCGCGCTGGTTCGACGAGAACTGGAAGCCGCAGTTCGATCAGCCGGAATGGAAGAACACGCTGCAGTTCTATGTCGACCTGATGAAGGCCGACGGCCCTGAGGGTGCGTCCTCCAACGGCTTCAACGAAAACCTGGCGCTGTTCCAACAGGGCAAATGCGGCATGTGGATCGACGCCACCGTCGCTGCGTCCTTCGTCTCCGATCCCAAGGCATCGCAGGTCGCAGACAAGGTTGGATATGCGCTGGCACCCGACAATGGCCTGGGCAAGCGCGGCAATTGGCTGTGGGCATGGTCGCTGGCGATCCCCGCCGGGACGCAGAAAGCCGATGCCGCCCAGAAGTTCGTCTCCTGGGCGACCAGCAAGCACTATGCCGAACTGGTCGCTTCGAAGGAAGGCTGGGCCAACGTTCCTCCGGGCACGCGCTCCTCACTCTATGCCAATGCCGAGTACCAGAAGGCGGCTCCGTTCGCCAAGATGACGCTGGACTCCATCAACGCCGCCGATCCGACGCATCCGACCGTCAAGCCGGTGCCCTATGTCGGCGTCCAGTTCGTCGCCATCCCTGAGTTCCAGGGTCTTGGCACCACGGTCGGCCAGCTCTTCTCGGCGGCTCTTGCCGGCCAGTCGAGCGTCGACGATGCCCTGAAGCAGGCCCAGGACGCTGCCACCGCGGCAATGACCGAAGGCGGATACATCAAGTAAGGCTCCTCCCGGTGCCGACTGCCGGTCGCCTCCTGACCGGCAACGGCCGCCCGAGTTCCCAGTTCGGGCGGCCGCCTTTAACGCCTTTTGAAAATTCCGTCTGACCAGTGAAGGGTGACGTCATGGCTACTCAGCAGACCCGTTCGCTTGCCCGTTTCATGATGGCGCCATCCGTGGTGCTGCTGTTCGTCTGGATGATTGTGCCGCTGGTCATCACCATCTGGTTCTCCTTCCAGCAGTACAATCCGCTCAATCCGATCCGCGACGGCTTTGTCGGCTTCTCGAATTACGCGCTGTTCTATTCCAACCCGGCCTTCCTGCAATCGATCCTCAACACGCTCACCCTGGTGGTCAGCGTGCTCCTGATCACGGTGATCGGCGGCATCCTTCTGGCGCTGCTGATCGATCAGCCGATGTGGGGCCAGGGCATCGTGCGCATCCTGGTCATTTCGCCGTTCTTCGTCATGCCGCCGGTGGCCGCATTGGTGTGGAAGAACATGATCATGCACCCGCAATATGGGGTGTTCGCCGACATAGCGCGCTTCTTCGGGGCCCAGCCGATCGACTGGTTCGGGCAGCATCCGATGCTGGCGATCATCATCATCGTCGCCTGGCAATGGCTGCCTTTCGCCACGCTCATTCTCTTGACCGCGCTGCAGTCGCTCGACGGCGAGCAGAAGGAAGCCGCCGAGATGGACGGCGCCGGCTTCATCAGCCGCTTCATCTACCTGACGCTGCCGCACATGTCGCGCGCCATCACGGTCGTCATCCTGATCCAGACGATCTTCCTTCTCTCCGTCTATGCCGAGATCCTCGTCACCACCAATGGCGGCCCGGGATACGCCTCCACCAACCTGCCCTTCCTCGTCTACCAGAAGGCGTTGCTGGAGTTCAAAATCGGCCAGGCATCCGCCGGCGGTGTGATCGCCGTCATTCTCGCCAACATCGTTGCCTTCTTCGCCATGCGCGCCGTCGGCAAAAACCTGGACAAGTAAGGGAGGCTACGATGGCACGCTCAGTCACCACCCAGCACAAGACGATTGCGACAGTTGCCGCCTGGATCGTCGCCCTGCTGATCTTCTTCCCGATCCTCTACACGATCATCACCTCGTTCAAGTCGGAGCAGGAAGCCATCCAGGGCTTCAGCATCATCCCGTCGGGAACGTTCGAGAGCTATGCCGAGGTTCAGGCGCAGAGCGGCTACTTCAAATTCTTCTTCAACTCGGTGCTGCTCTCGGTCGGCTCGACCATCCTGGCCCTGCTCGTCGCCATACCGGCGGCATGGTCGATGGCCTTCTCCCCGACCAAGCGGACCAAGGACATCTTGATGTGGATGTTGTCCACCAAGATGATGCCCGCGGTCGCGGTGCTGTTCCCGATCTACCTGATCTTCCGCGATACAGGACTGCTCGACAGCCGCATCGGCCTGATGATCATGCTGATGCTGATCAATCTGCCGATCGTGGTGTGGATGCTCTACACCTACTTCCGCGAAATCCCGGGCGAGATCCTGGAAGCGGCGCGCATGGACGGCGCATCGCTGTGGAACGAGATCATCTATGTGCTGACGCCGATGGCGGTGCCGGGCATCGCCTCGACGATGCTGCTCAACATCATCCTGGCCTGGAACGAGGCGTTCTGGACGATCCGGCTGACGACGACGGAAGCAGCACCGCTGACCGCCTTCATCAGCTCGTTCTCCAGCCCGCAAGGCCTGTTCTGGGCCAAGCTCTCGGCCGCCTCGACACTGGCCATCGCGCCGATCCTGATCATGGGCTGGTTCAGCCAGAAGCAGCTGGTGCGCGGCCTGACATTTGGTGCGGTCAAATAGTTGGTGGCGCGGTGAAGTAACGGAATTGCCCGAAGCAATCGGCAGAAATAACCCCTCGGGGAGGAAATCATGGGAAACATCACGCTCAAGAACGTCTCCAAATCCTTCGGAGCGACGTCCATCATCCCCGGTCTCGACCTGGTGATCGAGAATGGCGAGTTCGTCGTCTTCGTCGGCCCGTCGGGTTGCGGCAAGTCAACGCTGCTGCGGCTGATCGCCGGGCTCGAGGACACCAGCGGCGGCTCCATCAACATCGACGGCCGCGACGTCACCGGCGAGGCACCGGCCAAGCGCAAGCTCGCCATGGTGTTCCAGTCCTACGCGCTCTATCCGCACATGACGGTGGCCAAGAACATCGGCTTCCCGCTGAAGATGGCCGGCGAGGACAAGGCGACGATCGACAAGAAGGTGGGAGACGCGGCGCGCGTGCTCAACCTGACGAACTATCTCGAACGCCGGCCCGGCCAGCTTTCCGGCGGCCAGCGCCAGCGCGTCGCCATCGGCCGCGCCATCGTGCGTCAGCCGACCGCCTTCCTGTTCGACGAACCGCTGTCCAATCTCGATGCGGCACTGCGCGGCACCATGCGGCTGGAGATCAGCGAGCTGCACCACCAGCTCAAGACGACCATGATCTACGTCACCCACGACCAGGTCGAAGCCATGACCATGGCCGACAAGATCGTCGTGCTGAACGCCGGCAACATCGAGCAGGTCGGCTCGCCGATGGAGCTCTACAAGACGCCGAAGAACCTGTTCGTCGCCGGCTTCATCGGCTCGCCGAAGATGAACCTGATCGAAGGCACGCCGGCTGCCAAAAACGGCGCCAAGACCATCGGCATCCGTCCCGAACACCTGGAGATCTCGACCACGGCGGGCGAATGGAAGGCGGTCGTCGGCGTCGCCGAGCATCTCGGCTCCGACACCTTCCTGCATGTCCAGGCCGATGGCGTCGGCCCGCTGACGGTGCGCGCCGACGGCGAACTCGGCGTCCATCATGGCGACACCATCTATCTAACGCCCGACAAGGCCAAGCTGCATCGCTTCGGCGCCGACGGAAAGGCGATGTGAGCATGAGACTGGCCGGCAAATCCGCGCTGATCACCGGTTCGGCCCGCGGCATCGGCAGAGCCTTCGCCGAAGCCTATGCCGGCGAAGGCGCCACCGTCGCCATCGCCGACATCAATCTCGAGGCGGCGCAGAAGACGGCCGCCGAGATCGGCGGCAGGGCCTATGCGGTCAAGCTCGACGTCACCGACCTCGCCTCCATCGAGGCGGCGGTGAAAGCCGTCGAGACGAAGACCGGCGGCCTCGATATCCTGATCAACAACGCCGCTCTGTTCGATCTGGCACCGATCGTCGAGATCACCAAGGCAAGCTACGACAAATTGTTTTCCGTCAATGTCGCCGGCACGCTGTTCATGCTGCAGGCAGCCGCCCGCTCGATGATCGCCGCTGGCCGGGGCGGCAGGATCATCAACATGGCGAGCCAGGCCGGACGACGCGGCGAGGCGCTGGTCGGCGTCTACTGCGCCACCAAGGCCGCCGTCATCTCGCTGACCCAATCGGCGGGGCTCGACCTGATCAAGCACCGGATCAACGTCAACGCGATAGCCCCTGGCGTCGTCGACGGCGAACACTGGGATCACGTCGATTCGCTGTTCGCCAAACATGAAAACCGCCCGAGGGGCGAGAAGAAGAAACTGGTTGGCGAGGCGGTGCCGTATGGCCGCATGGGCACGGCACAGGACCTCACCGGCATGGCGGTTTTTCTCGCCAGCAGCGACGCCGAATACATCGTCGCCCAGACCTACAATGTCGATGGCGGCCAGTGGATGAGTTGAGGGCGGGGGACGGCCTCTGCTCCTCGTCCCTCCGCGGGGAGCAGAGGCCGACATCAGCGGGCGCGTAGCCAGTGCCACCCCTTATCCTCTCCCTGACCGGGAGAGGAGCATAACGAAGGCCTAGATCCGGCCAAAGGGTAAAACAGATGACCGTGAAACTCTCGTCCTCAAACCTCTCCAAACTGCCCGCTGAGGTCGCCGGCCCGAAGTATGACCGCGCGACATTGACGGCCGGCATCGTGCATTTCGGCGTCGGCAATTTCCATCGCTCGCATCAGGCCGTCTATCTCGACGATCTGTTCAATTCGGGCATCGGCCATGACTGGGCACTGATCGGCGCCGGCGTGTTCGACGGTGAAAAGATCGGCCGCGGCAAACTGGAAGAGCAGGACTGGCTGACCACGGTGGTCGAGCAGGACAGCGGCCATATGAGCGCCCGGGTCACCGGCGCCATGATCGACTTCCTGATGCCCGGCGATGCGGCCGGCGTCATCGAACGGCTGGCCGACCCGGCCATCAAGATCGTTTCGCTGACCATCACCGAAGGCGGTTATTTCATCGATCCGGCATCCGGCGTGTTCAACCCGACCCACGCCGACATCGTCGCCGATGCGCAGCCCGGCGCGACACCGAAGACGGTGTTCGGCATCATCCTTGCCGGGCTGGTGCGGCGGCGCGACGAGGGCACCGTGCCGTTCACGGTCATGTCGTGCGACAACATTCCCCACAACGGCCATGTCACCTCGGACGGCGTCATCGGCTTGGCCCGTTTGATCGACGAGGATCTGGCGAACTGGGTCAGCGAGCATGTCGCCTTCCCGAACGGCATGGTCGATCGCATCACGCCGGGTACCACGGACCGCGAACGCGGCATCCTGGCCAAGGATTTTGGCCTTGAGGACAACTGGCCGGTGTTCTGCGAGCCGTTCCGGCAGTGGGTGCTGGAGGACCATTTCACCGGCGGCCGGCCGCCGCTGGAAAAAGTCGGCGTGCAGTTCGTCAAAGACGTTGCGCCCTATGAATTGATGAAAATCCGCATCCTCAATGGCGGCCACGCGACGATTGCCTATCCGGCCGGCCTGATGGACATCCATTTCGTCCATGAGGCGATGCAGGAGCCACTGGTGAGCGGTTTCCTGGCCAAGCTCGAACGGGAGGAAATCATCCCGACCGTGCCGCCGGTGCCGGACACGGTCCTGGAAGATTATTACCAGCTCATCGAGAGCCGCTTTTCCAATCCCAAGATCGGCGACACGGTGCGCCGGCTCTGCCTCGACGGCTCCAACCGCCAGCCGAAATTCATCATCCCGACCATCTCCGACCGGCTGAAGGCCGGAAAGAGCGTCGCGGGCCTGGCGCTGGAATCGGCATTGTGGTGCCGCTACTGCTTCGGCACCACCGACAGCGGCGCCGTCATCGAACCCAACGACCCGAGCTGGGACCGGCTGCAGGCGACGGCAAAGGCGGCAAAAGATGCTCCCGCCGCCTGGCTCGCCATGGAGGACATCTATGGCGATGTCGGTCGCGCAACGGCGTTTGTCGAGGCCTTCGCCCATGCGCTCAACGTGCTGTGGGCGAACGGCGCACGCGCGACGCTGACGCGCTACCTCGCCGGCAAGCTCTGAGAGCCATTCGCCGCCATGACGCCTGAACTGGTCATCTTCGACTGCGATGGCGTGCTGGTCGACAGCGAGGCGCTCTCCGTCTCGGCGCTGCTCGGCATGGTCAAAGTCGCCGGCGGCAGCGTCAGTGAGGATGCCGCCTACGAGCATTTCCTCGGCAGGAGCATGAAAAGCGTGCGCGAGATCCTCGGCCGTGACTTCGGGCTCGATATCACCGACCTGCACCTGACCGAGATGCGCGTCCAATTGATGCGCAAATTCCGCGAGGAGCTGAAGCCGATCGCCGGCGTCAAGGAGATGCTGCCGAAGCTTGGGCTGCCGTTCTGTGTCGCGTCCTCGGGCACGCTCGACCGCATCCGCTACGCGCTCGACGTCACCGGATTGCTTGGGCTGATGGAGCCGCATCTGTTCAGTGCCACCATGGTGGCCAAGGGAAAGCCGGCGCCGGATCTGTTCCTGCATGCCGCCGCCAGCATGCGGGCCCATCCGCGCAAATGCCTCGTCGTCGAGGACAGCCCGGCCGGCATCATTGCTGCGCGCGCGGCGGGGATGCGCGTGTTTGCCTTCACCGGCGGCTCGCATGCCGGCAACCCGACCTTGAAAGCGCGGCTTGCGTCGAGTGAGCCGGACTTTATATTCGCTGACATGCTGCAATTGCCCGATCTGATTGCAGGCCTGGGAGCGAGAGACAGAGCATCTTGACGAAACAGTTCGTTTGCGCGGTCGATGTCGGCACCGGGAGCGCTCGCGCGGGCATTCTCGACACCACAGGCACCTTGCTCGGCCGCGCCGAGCGGCCGATCGCCATGAACCAGCCGAAGCCCGATCACGCCGAGCATGATTCGCGCGATATCTGGTCGGCCGTCTGCACCGCCGTGCGCGCTGCCCGCGAAAAAGCCGGTGTCGAGCCTGAGGACATTGTCGGCATCTCCTTCGATGCCACCTGTTCGCTGGTGGTGCGCGACCGGCAAGGCAGCCAGCTCAGTGTCTCGGTCACCGGCGACAAGCGCTGGGACACCATCGTCTGGCTCGACCACCGCGCCATCGCCGAGGCCGACGAATGCACGGCAAGCGGCCACGCCGTGCTGAATTACATCGGCGGCGTCATGTCGCCGGAAATGGCGACGCCGAAGCTGATGTGGCTGAAGCGCAATTTGCCGGAAACATGGAATGAAGCCGGCTATCTATTCGATCTCACCGATTTCCTGACCTGGCAAGCGACCGGCTCGCTGGCCCGCTCGCAATGCACGCTGACCGCCAAATGGACCTATCTGGCGCATGAGGAGACAGGCTGGCGGCGTGATTTCTTCGAACTCGTCGGCCTCGACGATCTTTTCGAGCACGGCAGCCTGCCGGAAAAGGCCAGTCCGGTCGGCGCCGATATCGGTCGATTGACGGCGCAAGCGGCGGCCGAGCTTGGGCTGAGCGAGAAATGCCGGGTCGGCGCCGGGGTCATCGATGCTTATGCCGGCGCGCTTGGCGTGCTCGGCGGCTTTGCCGACAACGAACACGACATCGGCCGGCATTTGGCGCTGATCGCCGGCACGTCGAGCTGCGTCATGGCGATGTCACCGGATCCGCAGCCCTTCGCCGGCGTCTGGGGGCCGTATTACGGCGCGGCACTGCCCAGGCTGTGGCTGTCGGAAGGCGGCCAGTCGGCGACCGGCGCCCTGCTCGACCACATCATCCGCTGGCACGGCGCCGGCGGCGAGCCGGATGCCGCCATGCATGCGAAGATCGCCGGGCGTGTCGCCGAGCTGCGCGCCACCGAGGGCGACAACCTCGCCGCAAGGCTGCATGTGCTGCCCGACTTTCATGGCAACCGCTCGCCGCTCGCCGATCCGCATGCCGTCGGCGTCGTCAGCGGGCTGACGCTGGATTCCTCCTTCGACAGCCTGTGCAAGCTCTACTGGCGCACCGCCGTCGGCATCGCGCTCGGCGTGCGCCACGTGCTGGAGGCGCTGAACGAGAACGGCTATCTGATCGACACGCTGCACGTCACCGGCGGCCACACCAAGAACCCGCTGCTGATGGAACTCTACGCCGACGCCACCGGCTGCACGGTGATCGAGCCGCTGGCCGACGAGGCGGTGCTGCTCGGCACCGGCATGATCGCCGCCACCGCGGCCGGGCTGTTTCCCGACCTCAACGCGGCCTGCCTTGCCATGCAGCAAGGCGGCCGGACGCGCCCGTCGAACCCGAAATCAGCAGGGCGTTTCGAGCGCGACTACAAGGTTTTCCTCGAGATGCACCGCCAGCGGCGGATGCTGGACGCGATCCGGTAGAGCATTTGGGCCGGTCGCTGGCTCAATCCGTTCCCGTCCCTCCTCCCTTGCCTTCATGTCGCGTTTCGTCCAGAAGCTGACGCAAACGCCGCGAAACCGAAGGTTTTGCCGTTTGACATGCGGCTTCCGGCTTCTGGTCGACGTGCCGTAGCTGGAAAGAGCGGAACAATGTCTGCGATCGAAGCCGGCGCTCACGCGCCGGAAAATCTTTGGCGTCAGGAAATCAGGGCGACGCTGGCGCTTGCCTGGCCGATGGTGCTGACCAATCTCGGCCAGACCGCGATGACTGCCACCGACGTCATGATGATGGGTCGTCTGGGGCCGGATACGCTGGCCAGCGGCGCGCTTGGCGCCAACCTTTATTTCATGCCGCTGATCTTCGGCCTCGGCCTGATGCTGGCGACCTCGCCGATGATCGCCACCGAGCTCGGCCGCCGCCGCTATTCGGTGCGCGACCTGCGCCGCACCGTGCGCCAGGGCCTGTGGCTGGCGATCCTGATCTCGATCCCGATCTGGCTCGTGCTTTGGCACGGCGAGGGCATTCTATTGGCCATGGGCCAGGACCCGGCGCTCGCCCGTCAGGCCGGCATCTATCTGCGCTGGCTCGAATGGGCGGTGCTGCCGTTCTACGGCTATATCGTGCTGCGCTCGTTCATCTCGGCGCTGGAACGGCCGGGCTGGGCGCTGGTCATCGTCTTCGTCGCCGTCGCCTGCAACGTCTTCTTCAACTGGGTGTTCATGTTCGGCAATCTCGGCGTGCCGGCAATGGGCATTGCCGGGTCGGGCCTTGCCACCTCGCTGTCCTCAGCGCTGATGTTCATCGGCATGGCTGCCGTGGTGATGCTGGAGAAGAAGTTCCGCCGCTACCGTCTGTTCGGCCGCTTCTGGCGGTCCGACTGGCCGCGCTTCAAGGGCCTGTTGCGGCTCGGCCTGCCGATTGCCGGCATTCTCGCCTTCGAGGTGACGATCTTCAATGCGGCGGCCCTGCTGATGGGCCTGATCGACGCGGATTCGCTGGCCGCGCACGCGATCGCCATCCAGATCGCCTCGATCTCCTTCATGGTGCCGCTCGGCCTCAACCAGGCGGTGACGGTGCGCGTCGGGCTTGCGCACGGCGCAGGCAAGCCGGAAGGCGTCTCGCGCGCCGGCTGGACCGCCTTTGTCATCGGCGTCTCGTTCATGGCGCTGATGGGGCTGGTGATGATCCTGTGGCCGCATCCGCTGATCAGCGCCTTCATCGATCTGGGCAATCCGGCCAATGCCAGGGTGATCGCGCTTGCCGTGTCGTTCCTGGCCTTTGCCGCGCTGTTCCAGGTCTTCGATGGCGCGCAGGCGGTTGCCGCCGGCATGCTGCGCGGCCTGCACGACACCAAGGTGCCGATGATCTATGCCGCGATCGGCTATTGGGGCATCGGCCTGCCGCTCGGCGTGCTGCTCGCCTTCCATTTCGGCCTGCATGGCGTCGGCATCTGGATCGGCCTGTCGACGGGGCTGGCCGTGGTGGCCGCGCTGCTTCTGGCGCGCTGGCTGCGGCGCGACCGGTTGGCGCCGCCGCTGGAGTTTGGGCATTGAAACAGGACAGCTGCCGGTTTGGCGGCCGCTATGTCCCAATATTGTAGCTGATTAAGCGGCGCCTGCAGAAACGTTCGTGCCGTGAGCCGGCGCTTGGCACCGAGGCAATGAACGTCTTGGCCGAGAGCGGAACTATGTTCCCTTCACGATTCTCGGCTTGCTCGGCCGGCGGGATTGAGCTGCGCTCTCGAGGGCCTGGGCCAACCGCTTCTCGTCTTCGATGGCGCGATCGACTGCCTCAATTTCTTCCTGGAGCGCCTTCAGCTCGGCTCCGTAGCTGGAGCCATCGCTGTCCCCTATCTGAAAGCCACTTGCCCGCATTGCATCGCGGGTATGGTGCACGTTGCGGACTCCTTCGCGTCGGGTTGCGACCAGGATTTCCCGGAACTCTCCAAGACGTTCAACGTGATTGCGAGTCATTGCGTTCTCCTATTTCGTCGTCATCGTCGCCGACGGCGATTCAGAACGGCTAAAAACTACGGCGCAGACCGTTTAAGTGAATACAGGAGATACTCTCGACAAAGCATGAGTGCGGAAGCTCAAATTTGAACGTCTTGCAACAAGTTGGAGCGCGGCAGCGGAGATGGCTTGGGACCCGAGCCGGTCGGCGCATGGGTAACCCGGCCGTCCTCGGACCGCGCTTCAGCTTGTTATCTGTTCGGCGACAGCTTCTTCGAGGCCGGCCGCGGCTTGAGCGGCGAGACCGCGCGCCGCCGCCTGTGAATCGTAAAACTCCTCGAGCGCATGAACCGTGCCCCACCGCAGCGTGAACACGTGGAGACCACGGTTGATGTAGGATGTATCGCCGTTGAGCAGGGTTGCGGTGCCATCCCACTGGGCAAACACGGTGGTATGCCACGGGCAGCCCTTCACCCAGACGTGGTTGACCGTGAGATGGAGAGTGGGCAGAACACGGCCGAGGCGCTCGAACCAGCGGCGCAGGGCTTGCTTGTCGTGGCGCTCCCCACCAAGCGCGTGGGCGCCACCAACCCGGTGATGGACATGCGGCGCGATGGCCTTCACCGCCGCATCCCAGCGATGGTTGTTGACGTCGTCGAAGCTCTGCCGGATCGATTTCTCGACAAAATAGCTGTAAAGCATGTGACCTCTCTCCGAACTTATTGGTGGCGCGCCGTTCCGACGCGAGAGCCCCGGCCAGCATCGCGCGGCCGCGGGCCTGCGCGTCAGGTCAGGGCATTGTCGCGTCGGCTCGCAGGGATGTGTCAGTCTCGGTCGAGACCGTCACTTCCTTACCGGACCTTGAGAACGCGTAGAGCGAGCCCGGGTAGCCCGGTATGGAAAACGACACGGCGTCACTGTTGGCGAGGCCCATGACAACCCGCAGCGGATCACCCCCGGCCTTCGGTGCGAAAGTGGCGGTGACCTCAAGCAGGTCGCCGTCCGGAACGTAGTAGGCCACCATGTCCAGGTGTCCCTGGTGCAGGCTGCCGCCTTCGATCGGGCGTCCTATGGTGGCTTCTTCGGCAAGAGCCGGGGTTGCAAGAAACAGCGCGGCCAGCAGCGAGGCGCTCAGGGTTTTGCGGATCATCTCATTTGTCCTTTTTTAGATTGCGTTCACCCTCTATATAGGGTATAGATTACGAATGCAATCTAAAAAAGGAGATGACGATGCGTGTGAGTCGCACTCAGGCCGCGGAAAACCGCGAGACCGTGATCAATGTGGCAAGCCGGCTTTTCCGGGAGCGCGGCTTTGACGGCATCGGCCTCAAGGACCTGATGAAGGGTGCCGGGCTGACCCAGGGCGCCTTTTACAAGCAATTCGAGTCGAAGGACGATCTGGCGGCGCTGGCGTCCAGGCGGGCGATGGAAAGCGCCACCCACAAATGGTCGGCCGCGACCGCCGCACATCCTGGGAGCCCGCTCGACGGGGTGATCTCATTCTACCTCAGCATGGATCATCGCGGGGAAAAGATGGACGGCTGCCCGGTCGTTGCGCTCGGTTCGGATGCAGCCAGGCAGGGTGCCGAGGTGAAGGCGTCATTCGAAGCCGGCATTAAGGCGTACCTTGAGATGCTCGGCGGTTGGGTTGGCGAGGGCGACAGCGAAAAGGCCGGCAACAAGGCAATGGCCGTTCTCTCGACGATGGTCGGCGCGGTGGTGCTCTCGCGGGTCGTCAACGACCCCGACCTCGCGCGGGCTTTTCTGGATGCGGCGGCCGATCAGGTTCGCGAAGCAGTCGCCCCTTGAACGGCGCGAGCAGTGCCGCCGGCACACCAAGGACAGGAGAGCAGATGCAACGGATTGTCGTCACGGGCATGGGAGCGGTCACGCCTCTTGCCGCCAATGTCGAAGCGTCCTGGTCACGCCTGCTTGCCGGCCGGTCGGGCGTTCGCAGGCTTCCGGACGATGTGGTGGGAGAGCTGCCGGTTAAGATTGGCGGCGTGGTTCCCTCCCTGGGCGAAGATCCGGAGGCTGGGTTCGATGCCGATGCCGTCCTGTCCGCGAAGGATCAACGCAAGGTGGACCGGTTCATCCTCTTTGCGCTGGCCGCGGCGGAAGAGGCGCTCGCGCAGGCGCAATGGAAGCCTGCCCTGGAAATGGATCGCCTGCGTACGGCCACGATCATCGCTTCAGGGGTCGGCGGGTTTCCCGCCATCACCGAGGCGGTGCGCACGGTGGACCTGCGTGGCGCCCGCCGCCTGTCTCCCTTTACGGTGCCATCCTTTCTGGTAAACCTCGCGGCGGGCCACATCTCGATCCGTCATGGTTTCAAAGGTCCACTCGGCGCACCGGTGACGGCATGCGCGGCGGGCATCCAGGCGATCGGCGACGCCGCCCGCCTGATCCGCGCGAACGAAGCCGACATCGCCGTGTGCGGCGGAACGGAAGCGTGTATCAACACCGTCAGCCTCGGCGGTTTCGCCGCGGCGCGTTCTCTTTCAACCGGCTTCAATTGGGCGCCGGCTCAAGCCTCGCGCCCTTTCGACATATCGCGGGACGGCTTCGTCATGGGCGAAGGAGCCGGCGTGCTGGTCATCGAGGCATTGGACCACGCGTTGGCGCGCGGCGCAAAGCCGTTGGCTGAGCTCGTCGGCTACGGCACGACCGCGGATGCCCACCACGTCACCTCCGGACCAGAGGACGGCGACGGCGCGCGCCGGGCCATGCAGATCGCGATTGCCCAGGCAGGGATTTCGCCACGCCAGGTTCGTCATCTCAATGCGCATGCGACATCCACGTCAGTCGGCGACCTGGGTGAGATCGAAGCGATCAAGAGCGTGTTCGGGCGCGATTTCGCGATAGCTGTCAGTGCCACGAAATCGGCGACCGGACATTTGCTCGGAGCGGCCGGCGGGCTTGGTGCGATCTTCGCAATCCTGGCGCTCAGGGATCAGGTCGCCCCGCCAACCCTCAACCTGGGCGAGGCCGATCCGGCCGGCGACGGAATCGACTTCGTCGCAAACGCGCCCCGGCCCATGGAGATGGAGTACGCGATCGCCAATGGCTTCGGCTTTGGCGGCGTGAATGCCAGCGCCCTGTTCAGACGCTGGAACTAACCGGTTGCCAGACGCAATCATGACCAACGCCCTTTGCCCCGGCCTCTCATGCTTTTCCCAATCCGATCCAACGCAAAGAAGGATATGATTCCCATGAACAAGACTCCTGGCGTCGCCCTGGTCACAGGGGCATCTTCCGGCATCGGGCGCGCTACCGCCGATGCCTTGCTAGGCGCCGGCTTTCGCGTCTTCGGAACCAGCCGTCGCGCGGCCTCCCGGCCATCCGCCGGCGTGACCATGCTGACCTGCGACGTGACCGACGACGCGTCCGTTGCGACAATGGTCGATGACGTTCTGGCCAAGGCCGGACGCATCGACCTGCTTGTCAACAATGCCGGCATGGGCCTGTTTGGCGGCGCGGAGGAGTCTTCGACCGCCCAGGCTAAGGCGCTGTTCGACGTGAACGTCTTCGGCGTCTTGCGTGTGACCAACGCGGTTCTGCCGGCAATGCGACGCCAAGGGAAGGGCAGAATCGTGAATTTGAGTTCGGTGCAGGGGTTCATCCCCGCTCCCTATTTCGCACTCTACTCGGCGACCAAACATGCCATCGAGGGTTATTCGGAGTCGCTCGATCACGAATTGCGCCCGTTCGGCATCCGCGTTTCGCTGGTGGAGCCCGCCTATACCCGCACGGCATTCGAGGACAATCTTGCCGCCCCCGACCGGTCGCTCGAAATCTACGATTCCGCGCGCGCCGGGATGACTGTATCCGTGCGGAAATCGATGGAAAAAGGCGATGCGCCCGAAGTGGTCGCCAACACCGTTTTGGCCGCAGCGACCGATCCTGCGCCGAAGAAACGCTATGCGGCGGGAAAAATGGCGCGCCAGATCAGTTTCCTGCGTCGTTTCGTCCCCGCGCCCGCATTCGACAAGAGCCTGCGCAAGCAGCTTGGGCTGCCGGCCTGAAATCGAGCGCTGCCTTGGCGCGTCAGCGAGCAGCCGCCTGTTTCTCGAGCCTGCGGGCGTATTGCGTCAGCGGAAAGCACATGACGAAGAAGATCAGAGCCACCAGCCCGTAGACCTTGAACGGTTCGAAGGTCGCATTGTTGATGGCGTTGGAGGTCCGCACCAGCTCCTCGAAGCCGATGATCGAAGTGAGCGCGGTCGATTTGATCAGCTGAACCAGGAAGCCGACGGTGGGTGCGCGGGTGATCGAAAAGGCCTGCGGCAGGATAATCAGCCTCAGCTCCTGCAGATAGTGCAGGCCAAGGCTTGCGCCGGCGTCCCATTGCCCCAGGGGTAGCGCCGCGACGCCGGAGCGCCAGATTTCGGCGAGATAGGCGCTGGCGAAGAAGGTGAGGCCGAGCGCCGCCGCCGTCCAGGGTTCGATGCGCAGGCCGAGCATCGGCAGCCCGAAGAACATCAGGAACAGCTGCATCAAGAGCGGCGTTCCCTGGAACAGGGCGATGTAGCCCGAGGCTATGCGCCTGCTCCACTTGTTCTTGGCGATCCTGAAGAACAGCACGATCAGGCCGACGATGCCGCCGCCGATGAAGGCGGCCAGCGATAGCAGCACCGTCCAGCGGGCGGCGAGCAGCAGGTTGCGCACGATGTCCCAGGAGGTGAACTCGATCATGATACGCCGGCTCCGAGCGCACGGCGCCCGCCTGACACCAGCAGCCGGCGCAAGGCCATCGACAGAGCGAGATAGACCAGCGTCACGACGAAATAGGTCTCGAAAGAGCGGAAGGTGCGCGCCTGCAGCATGTCGGCCTCGTAGGTCAGTTCACGCACGGCGATCTGCGACACCACGGCCGACTCCAGCATCATGATGACGATCTGGCTGGTCAGCGCGGGATAGATGATCTTGAGTGCCTGCGGCAGCACGATCTTGACGAACACCTGGCGGGGCCGCAGCCCAAGCGCGAGCGCTGCTTCCGTCTGTCCGCCGGGCACGGCGTCAAGCCCGGCGCCGACGATCTCGATCGTGTAGGCCGCCATGTTGAGCGTCATCGCCAGCATGGCGGCCAGGAGCGGGTCGAGCCGGATGCCGAGGCTGGGCAGCCCGAAAAAGATGAAGAACAGCTGCACCAGGAACGGCGTGTTGCGCATCACCTCGACGTAACAGGCGATTGCCCGCTTGAGCAGAACCGGGCCGTTTCGTCGCCCCGCGGCACCCAGGATGCTGAGCAGCGTTCCGGCCAGCGTGGTCACGGCGATCAGCAGGATCGTCGTGGCCGCGCCGTGCGCGATGTCGCCCAGAGCACCCGGGAGCCAGGCAAAGGCCACGGAAACTCAATCCTTGAGGTTTTCGGGATTGAGCGGCGTCTTCAGCCAGGCTTTCGAGCTTTCGTCCAGCTTGCCGTCGGCCAGCATCTTGGCGATGGCATCGTTGACAGCCTTCTTCAGGCCGTCCTCATTCTTGTTGAGCCCGATATGCGAAGGCGAGGTCAGAAGCTGGAACTTCTGCTCCGGCTTCAGCGCATCCTGCTTGGCCAGCACCTGCGCGCCGACATCGTTGCCCACGACCATCAGCTGCGTCTGGCCGGAGATGAAGGCCTGGATCACCGAATTGTAGTTGTCGAAGCGCTTGATGTCGGCCGACGTCGGTGCTGCCTCGGTGAGCGAGGTGTCTTCCAGCGTGCCACGATTGACGGCGATCGACTTGTCGGCGAGGTCTTCCTTGCCCTTGACCGTCAGAGCCGCCGGACCGATCACGGCGATGTAGTAGGGCGCATAGGCGGCGGCGAAGTCGATGACCTGTTCGCGTTCCTTCGAGTAGCCGACGCTCATCAGGATGTCGACGCGCTTGTCGTTCAGATACGGGATGCGGTTCTGGCCGGTGACGGCGATGGGGTTGAGCTTCACCTTGAGCGTATCGGCAATGTATTGCGCGACATCCATGTCATAGCCCTTGAGGCTCATGTCGGCGCTGGCCGAGGAGAAGGGCGGAAAGTCGGCGAAGACGCCGACATTGATGGTGCCGGCCTTGGTGATGTCCGCCAGCGCATCGGCGCTAGCGGCCTGAATTGAGAGGCCGAAACCGGCTGTGCCAAGCATCAGCACGGCGGCGATCGAGGCAAATGTCTTGCGGATTGTCATTGTTATTCCCCTGTCTGGACGCTTGTTTGTTGGATACGGCCGCCGGCTCCAGCGCGGCGGCCGCCTTCGTTCGGATTGGTAGAGGTCAGGATCCCTTGCCGGTGACAGCCGGGCTGAACACCATCAGGCTCAATATCTCGAACAGCACCTGTGCGGCGGCGTGCGCCGTGTTGGTGGTCGCGTCATATTGCGGCGCCACCTCGACGACGTCGCCGCCGACTATGTTGAGGCCCTTGAGGCCGCGCAGCAGTTCGAGCACTTCGCGTGTCGTCAGCCCACCGACTTCCGGCGTGCCGGTGCCGGGCGCGAAGGCCGGGTCGACGCTGTCGATATCGAAGGAGACATAGGTCGGGCCGTCGCCGACTATTCTGCGCGCCTTCTCGATGATGGCCGGAATGCCGAGACCGGTCACCTCCTCGGCATGCACCACGGTCATGCCGGACTCATAGGTGAATTCCCACAGATATTCGGCCGAGCCGCGGATGCCGATCTGGATCGTGCGCGTCGGGTCGAGCACGCCGTCAAGCACCGCGTTGCGGAACGGGCCGCCATGGTGGAACTTGGTCATGTCGAACAGGCCACTGGTGTCGCAGTGGGCGTCGATATGGATCAACCCGACCGGAGCTTTCTTGCCGACGGCCTTCAGGATCGGATGGCTGATCGAATGGTCGCCGCCGATCGAAAGCGGGATGACGCCGGCATCGACGATCTGGTTGGTGCGGCGCTCGATATCCTCATGGCTTGTCTCAAGCCGGTAGCGGCTGCGAAACGGCGTGTCGCCGATATCGGCGACCCGGAGCTCATGTGTGGGCGCGCATTCCAGAACGTGATTGTAGGGGCCGATGCGCTCGATGGCACGCAGCGCTCGCGGCCCGAAGCGCGAGCCTGGCCTGTTGGTGACGCCGAGGTCCATCGGCACGCCGATCATCGCCACCTGCAAATCGCCGAAATCCGGATTGTCGGCCGATATTTCGCGGTACGGCGCGGCGAGGAAGGTCGGGATGCCTGAATAGGGCGCCAGCCGCGTGCCGCTCTTGGAGAAGATCTTATCGGCGACCTTGCGGAATTTCGGGTCGAACATCTCGCCGCCATGGCTGTCACCATATTTGCGACGCAACGCGTCGAGCTTGCCGCGATCATATCCCATGTCCGCTCCTCCTGGGCTGATGCAGTGCCGCCGCGGATGACGCCTGCGAACCGACCGTCATCCGGCCGGGCCGCTGTCCCGCTGGCTGCCTGCAGATTTCACGTCTTGATGCTGTTCCAGGTTCAGTGTCCGGCAGCGGCATTGAAAAATCAATTGATATTGTTAGGGTGTTTTCTGTGAGAAAATCTCACAATAAAGTTGATACCCATGACCAAGCGCCTGCCACCGCTTAATCCACTGCGCGCCTTCGAGGCAACGGCCCGACATGGCTCGCTGACCAAGGCGGCCATTGAGCTGAATGTCACCCATGGCGCCGTCAGCCATCAGATCAAGGCGCTCGAGCAGTCGCTCAGTGTCAAGCTGTTCGAGCGGGCCGGCCAGCGGGTCAAACTGACACCGCATGGCGCGGAGCTTCTGCCGGCGGTGTCGACCGCCTTCGACGGCATCGCCGCCGCCACCCAGCGCATGACAAGGCCGGCGAGCAGCGGCACACTTTCGGTCTCCTGCGTGCCGGCGCTTCTGTTGTTGTGGATGACACCGCGGCTCGGCAGTTTCATGGCGCAATATCCCGACATAAGGCTGACGCTTATCCCTTCCAACGATTCCAAGGATTTGCGGGCGCCCACCATTGATGTCTGCGTGCATTATGGCGACGGCAGCTGGACCGATTGCTGGATGCGCAAATGGTCGGGCCTCGAACTGTTTCCCGTGGTCAGCCCGACCCTGATCAACAACCGGCCGATCCGCAGCGTCAGGGATCTCGCCGACCATGTCTTCCTGCATGGCGATGACGGCCGCGAATGGCACACCTGGCTGGCGGCCGCCGAAGCGCTGGACCTAGAGCGGGGTCGCCGCCATCACCTCGGCGATGCGCGCATGGCGACCGAAGCGGCGGTGCATGGCCATGGCGTGGCGCTGGGCGACTCCGTGACGGCAAGTGCGCTGCTGGCCAGGGGCATGCTGGTCGCGCCGTTCAGTCTGTCGGTGCCGGCGGTCGACGATTTCTATGTCGTCTGCCGCAACGAGATGCGGGCGACACCGATCGTGCAGGTGTTCATCGACTGGCTGTTCGCCGAGAAGGCCGGGGATGACGGGCGCGCCGACGCCCCTGTGGCCGGCCGCATCGTCAGCCGCCGCAAGCGTCCGGCGCTCAGGGTGATGGGCGGAAAATCCGCAAGTTGATGCCAAGCTCTGCGCCACCGCATGCAGGCAGCTCTTTTTGTCGGGCCAGCCTGAAAGCGGGCAGCGTTCTGGCCGATTCGATGCTATGAGGCCTGTCGCGATTGTGGATGGCAGGCAGCGAAGGCGGTGTTGAGACATGGCTAAGACCGATATTGCGCGGCGCGTCTACAACCACACCTGGAAGCTCGACCCGATCGTGCGCAGCCTGCTCGACACAGATTTCTACAAGCTTTTGATGCTGCAGATGATCTGGGGCATGTATCCCAAGGTCGACGCAACCTTCTCGCTGATCAACCGCACGACTTCGGTGCGCCTTGCCGACGAGATCGACGAGGCCGAATTGCGCGAACAGCTCGACCATGCCCGCACCTTGCGCTTCTCCAAGAAGGAGATGATCTGGCTCGGCGGTAACAATTTCTACGGCCGCAAGCAGATCTTCGAGCCGGAATTCCTCGCCTGGCTGGAAGGCTTCCGGCTGCCCGACTACGAGCTGTCGAAGCGCGACGGCCAGTACGAACTGACCTTCAGCGGGCCGTGGATGTACACCACACTGTGGGAAATCCCGGCGCTCGCCATCATCAATGAACTTCGATCGCGCGCGGCGATGCGGGCGTTCGGGCCTTTCGCGCTCGACGTGCTCTATGCCCGCGCCAAGTCCAAGATGTGGGCCAAGACCGAGCGGCTGAAGGCGCTGCCCGGCATCCGCATCTCGGACTTCGGCACGCGCCGGCGCCATTCCTTCCTGTGGCAGCGCTGGTGCGTCGAGGCGCTGAAGGAAGGCATCGGCGAAGCGTTCACCGGCACCTCCAACGTGCTTCTGGCCATGGACAACGACCTCGAAGCGCTCGGCACCAACGCACATGAGCTGCCTATGGTGTTCGCCGCCCTCGCCGACTCGGAAAAAGAGCTGAGGCAGTCGCCCTACAAGGTGCTGCAGGACTGGCAGCGTTACTATGGCGGCAATCTCTTGATCGTGCTGCCCGACGCCTTCGGCACGGCATCGTTCCTGCGTGATGCGCCGGACTGGGTGGCCGACTGGACGGGCTTTCGCCCCGACAGCGCTCCGCCGATCGAAGGCGGCGAAAAGATCCTGTCCTGGTGGCGCGACAAGGGCAAAGATCCCCGGCAGAAACTGCTGATCTTCTCCGACGGGCTCGAGGTCGAGACGATCGAGGAGACCTATCGCCACTTCAAGGGCAAGGTGCGCATGTCCTTCGGCTGGGGCACCAATCTGACCAATGATTTCGAAGGCTGCGCGCCGACGGAAACCAACAGCCTCGACGCCATATCGCTGGTCTGCAAGGTCACCGAGGCCAATGGCAGGCCAGCGGTCAAACTTTCCGACAATCCGGCCAAGGCGACCGGCGATGTGAAAGAGATCGAACGGTATCTCAGAATTTTCGGCGAGAAGGACCGCGTGGAGCAATTGGTCAAGGTGTGAGGGGTGGGGTTCCTGGATAGTACGAGTTCCCTGGCGCCCCTCTCTGTCCTGCCGGACATCTCCCCCTCAAGGGGGGAGATTGGCAG
>NZ_RZTB01000093.1:0-24145 GCF_003997735.1 Mesorhizobium sp. M7A.F.Ca.MR.148.00.0.0
CGACGAGGCCGACCAGCACGGGAAAGGCAATGGTGGCTTCCATCACCTAGACATTCTCAATGACGATGCCGCTGATCTCGTTGGCGACGTCCTCGAAGCGGTCGACCACTTTTTCCAGTTGGCCATAAATCTCGCTGCCGATCATGTACGCCATCGGATCGCTGCTACCGTGCTTCCTGAAGAGATCCTTCAGCCCTTGCTCGTGCAGGTCGTCGGCCCGGCTTTCGACGCGCATCACCTCTTCGGCGATGGCGTTGAGGCGCACCGTGTGCGTCGCGACCTTGTTGAGCAGCGGGATCGCCTCGGCCACCAGCTTGGCGGCGGCGACGATGACGCCACCCATTTCCTGCATCAGCGGATCGAATTCCTTGCGCTCGAACAGCTTCACCGTCTTGACCGTCTTGTGCATCATATCGATGGCATCATCCATCGACTGGATCAGGTCCTTGATGTCGCCGCGATCGAAAGGCGTGATGAAGGAGCGCCGCACCGCCAGCAGGACTTCCGCGGTGATGTGGTCGGCCTCATCTTCGAGATCGACGATTTTCTGGCACCAGAGGTCGATGTCCCTGCCCTGGAGAAGCTGCTCCAGCGCCTCGGCGCCGCCGACCACGGTGCGCGAATGTCGTTCGAACAGGTCGAAGAAGCGATCTTCGCGCGGCAAAAGCTTGCGGAACCAGCCCAGCATGGTCGATCTCCCAGTTTCATCCACATAGCGCCGCATCGCGCCGCGGGAAACAGGTAGCCGGCTTAAAGGTGTGGATGCAGGGCAATTGTGCATCGCGCTTGCGGCGAGGCGCGATTTCCCCGACCTTGCAGCGAACCACCGGAAAGATCGCATGATCGACAAGCTGGAATTCTTCATCGCGCTCGCCAGGGAGGAGCATTTCGGCCGAGCGGCGGAGGTATGCGGCGTCACCCAGCCGACGCTCTCGGCCGGCATCAAGCAGTTGGAGGGCCAGCTTGGCGTCATGCTGGTCCTGCGCGGCTCACGCTTCCAGGGGCTGACGCCGGAGGGAAAACAGGTGCTGGTGTGGGCACGCCGCATCGTCGGCGACACCAGGACCATGCGCGAGGAAATGCGCGCGGCGCGCCACGGACTTTCGGGCCGTATCCGCATCGCCGCCATCCCGACGGCGCTCGCCATGCTGCCGCGGCTGACGACGCCGTTTCGCGAAAAGCATCCAGGCGTCACCTTTTCGGTGCTGTCGCGGACCTCGATCGAGGTGCTGTCGCTGCTCGGCAATTTCGACATCGATGCCGGCATCACCTATCTTGACAACGAGCCGCTGGGGCGGGTGACCAGCGTGCCGCTCTATGACGAGCGCTACCAACTGATCACCGCGATGGGAAATCCCTATTCCGACCGCGACAAAGTGACATGGGCAGAGCTCTCAAGCCTGCCGCTGTGCCTGTTGACGCCAGACATGCAGAACCGCCGCATCATCGATCAGCATCTGGCCGAAGCCGGCGTGCAGGTGCGACCGACGCTGGAATCCAATTCGATGATCGTGCTGTTTTCGCACATCCGCACCGGCAAATGGTCGTCGATCATGCCGCTCAACCTTGCGGAAACATTCGGCTTTTCCGAGCCGATCCGGGCCATTCCGATTGTCGAGCCGGATGCCAGCCACACGGTCGGCCTGGTGGCGACACCGCGCGAACCGCACACACCTTTGGTCTCGGCGCTGCTGGACGAGGCAATGGCGCTGGCGGCCGATTTCCACGCAAACCGTTCCGCTAGACAGAGTTAGTCAAACGGAACGATAGAAAATTTCTATCGTATAACGAAACCGCTTTATTGATTTCAGAGGTTTTCTCTGGTTTCTTAAGCACTTAGCGATAAAGCGGCACGCGCATGTCGTTGTTCCAAACAGCTTGATGCTCTTGGCCGATATGTATGGGTCGCTATGATAGGGAGGGCGCTGCATGACAATGCATCCTGCAAGTACCGAGATTACATCGCGCACGGCCGCGATCATCCAGGAGATGAAGGGTCTCGAAGGCCCATTGCTGCCGATCCTTCACGGCATCCAGGAAGAGTTCGGCCATGTGCCCAAGGATGCGCTGCCGGTCATCGCCGAGGCGCTGAACATTTCTAGGGCCGAGGTGCACGGCGTCGTCAGCTTCTATCATGATTACCGCAGCCACCCGGCAGGCCGGCATGTGCTGAAGCTCTGCCAGGCGGAATCCTGCCAGTCGATGGGTTCGGACGCCATCGCCGCCAAGCTGAAGCAATTGCTGGGCATCGGCTTCCATGAGACGACCCGCGACGGTTCGGTGACGCTGGAGCCGGTCTATTGTCTGGGCCTTTGCGCTTGTTCGCCCGCCGCAATGCTGGATGGCGAGGTGATCGGGCGACTCAATGACGAGAAGCTCGACGAGATCGTTGCAGAGGTGCGCTCATGATCCCGCGTATCTACATTCCCGGCGATTCCGGCGCACTGGCGCTGGGCGCCGAAAAGGTCGCCAAGGCGATCGCCGGCGAGCTCGCCGAGCGCGGCATCGAAGCCAAGATCGTGCGCAACGGGTCGCGCGGCGCCTATTTCCTCGAACCAATGGTCGAAGTTGCGACAGCGAACGGCCGCGTCGCCTATGGGCCGGTAAAGCCGTCCGACGTCAAAAGCCTGTTCGACGGCGGCTTCCTCACCGGCGGCCATCACAAGCGCTGGCTGGGCTCACCGGACAAGATCCCCTTCTTCGCCAAGCAGACGCGGCTGACCTTCGCGCGCTGCGGCGTCACGGATCCGCTTTCGCTCGAATCCTACAAGAAGCATGGCGGGTTGAACGGACTGACGAACGCGCTGGCGCTGACGCCTGCCGACATCGTCGCCCAGGTTACCGAATCGGGCCTGCGCGGGCGCGGCGGCGCCGGCTTCCCGACCGGCATCAAGTGGAAAACGGTGCTCGATACCGCAGGCGACCGCAAATACATCGTCTGCAACGCCGACGAAGGCGATTCAGGCACCTTCGCCGACCGCATGATCATGGAGGGCGATCCGTTTGTGCTGATCGAAGGCATGACGATCGCCGGTATAGCCACGGGCGCGACCAAGGGCTTTGTCTATGTCCGCTCGGAATATCCGCATGCGGTGGCGGTGATGAACAAGGCCGTCGAGGTCGCCCGCAAGGCCGGCGTTCTTGGCGCCAGCGTGCTGGGTTCACCTTACGCGTTCGACATGGAGATCCGGGTCGGCGCCGGAGCCTATGTCTGCGGGGAGGAGACGGCGCTGCTCGATTCGCTCGAGGGCAAGCGCGGCATGGTGCGCGCAAAGCCGCCGCTGCCGGCGCATAAGGGGCTTTTCGGCAAGCCGACGGTGATCAACAATGTCATCTCGCTGGCCTCGGTGCCTGTCATCATGGACAAGGGTGCGGCCTTCTACAAGGATTTCGGCATGGGCCGCTCGCGCGGCACGATCCCGATCCAGATCGCCGGCAACGTCAAATATGCCGGCCTGTTCGAAGCCGCTTTCGGCATGACGCTGGGCGAAATCATCGACGATATCGGCGGCGGTACGGCCACGGGACGTCCGGTCAAGGCGGTGCAGGTCGGCGGGCCGCTCGGCGCCTATTTCCCGCGCGCGCTGTTCGACACGCCGTTCGATTATGAAGCCTTCGCGGCCAAGGACGGGCTGATCGGCCACGCCGGCATCGTGGTGTTCGACGACACCGCCGACATGCTGAAACAGGCGCGCTTTGCCATGGAATTCTGCGCCATCGAAAGCTGCGGCAAATGCACGCCCTGCCGCATCGGCTCGACGCGCGGTGTCGAGACCATCGACAGAATAGTCGCGGGCATCGAGCCGGAGAAGAACCTCGCTCTGGTCACCGACCTCTGCAACACGATGAAGTTCGGTTCGCTCTGCGCGCTGGGCGGCTTCACGCCCTATCCCGTGATGAGCTCGATTACCCATTTCCCCGACGACTTCAAGCCCGCGCCCGTGCGCGTGGCTGCCGAATAGGAGCTGGCAGATGAACATCAAGGCCGACTTCCCCTCCCTCGTCGAAGAGATCGACTACGGAACCCCGCAATCGAAGGCGCAGAAGCAGGTCACGCTGAACGTCGACGGTCGCAGCATCACCGTGCCGGAAGGCACCTCGATCATGCGTGCCGCGATGGAAGGCGGGGTCGAGATCCCGAAGCTTTGCGCCACCGACATGCTGGACTCCTTCGGTTCGTGCCGTGTCTGCCTTGTCGAGATCGAAGGACGCGGCGGCACGCCGGCATCGTGCACGACGCCCGTCGGCGAAGGCATGATCGTGCGCACGCAGACCGAGCGGCTTGACGCCATTCGCCGCGGCGTCATGGAGCTCTACGTCTCCGATCATCCGACCGGCTGGAACGAACAGGCCGGAACCGGCGCGAGCGAGTTCGATGCGGTGGCGAAGTCGATCGGCCTGACCGAGAACCGCTACGGCATCGAAGGCCGCAACCACGTCAAGCCGGAAGGTGGCGTGGCGCCCGGCCATGGCTCGCTGGCGGTCGACTACATCGCCCGCGATGAATCCAACCCCTATTTCACCTATGATGCCTCGCAATGCATCGTCTGCTCGCGCTGCGTGCGGGCCTGCGAAGAGGTGCAGGGCACCTTCGCGCTGACCATCGAGGGACGGGGCTTCGAATCCCGGGTTTCGGCGGGGATGCACGAGGCGTTCATCGATTCGGAATGCGTGTCCTGCGGCGCCTGCGTGCAGGCCTGTCCGACCGATGCGCTGCGCGAGAAGACGGTGCTTGCCAAGGGCCTGCCGGAGCGCTCCGCCGTCACCACCTGCGCTTATTGCGGCGTCGGCTGCTCGTTCAAGGCCGAGGTGAAGGGTGACGAAGTCGTTCGCATGATGCCCTATAAGGAGGGGAAGGCGAACCACGGCCATTCCTGCGTCAAGGGCCGTTTCGCCTATGGCTATGCCACCCACAAGGACCGCATCCTGTCGCCGATGATCCGCGAAAAGGTCACCGACCCGTGGCGCGAGGTGAGCTGGGAAGAGGCGATCGCCCATACGGCCAAGGAATTCCGCCGTATCCAGTACCAGTATGGACGCACCTCGATCGGCGGCATCACCTCGTCGCGCTGCACCAACGAGGAAACCTACCTCGTCCAGAAGATGGTGCGGCAGGGTTTCCGCAACAACAATGTCGACACCTGCGCACGCGTCTGCCATTCGCCGACGGGCTACGGGCTCGGCCAGACCTATGGCACCTCGGCCGGCACGCAGGATTTCGATTCCGTCGACTTCACCGACGTCGCCGTCATCATCGGCGCCAATCCGGCTTCCGCTCACCCGGTGTTCGCCTCGCGGCTGAAGAAGCGGCTGCGCCAGGGCGCCAAGCTGATCGTGCTCGATCCGCGCCGCACCGAGATGGTCAAATCGGCCCATATCGAAGCGGATTATCACCTGCCGCTGAAGCCCGGCACCAATGTGGCCGTGCTGACGGCGCTGGCGCATGTCATCGTCACCGAGGGCCTGTTCGACGAAGCCTTCATCCGCGAACGCTGCGACTGGACGGAGTTCCAGGATTGGGCATCGTTCGTCGCGTTGCCGGAAAACAGCCCCGAAACCGTCGGCAAATTGTCCGGCGTCGATCCCGAACTGATCCGCGGTGCCGCCCGCCTCTACGCCACCGGCGGCAACGGTGCGATCTATTACGGCCTCGGCGTGACGGAACACAGCCAGGGCTCGACCACTGTGATGGCAATCGCCAATCTCGCCATGGCCACCGGCAATATCGGCCGGCCCGGCGTCGGCGTGAACCCACTGCGCGGCCAGAACAACGTGCAGGGCTCCTGCGACATGGGCTCCTTCCCGCACGAACTGCCGGGCTATCGCCACATCTCCGGCGAAGCCGTGCGCGATATCTATGAGACCTTGTGGGGCGTGAAGCTGGACGACGAACCCGGCCTGCGCATCCCCAACATGCTCGACGCCGCCGTCGACGGCAGCTTCAAGGGCATCTACATCCAGGGCGAGGACATTCTGCAGTCCGATCCCGACACCAAGCATGTCGCCGCCGGCCTTGCCGCGATGGAATGCGTCGTCGTGCATGACCTGTTCCTCAACGAGACGGCGAACTACGCGCATGTCTTCCTGCCGGGCTCGACCTTCCTGGAGAAGGACGGCACCTTCACCAACGCCGAGCGCCGCATCAACATGGTGCGCAAGGTTCTTGAGCCGAAGGCGCGCTACGCCGATTGGGAGGCGACGCAGGAGCTTGCCCGTGCGATCGGGCTGGACTGGAACTACCAGCACCCCTCCGAGATCATGGACGAGATCGCGATGACCACGCCGAGCTTCGCCGGCGTCTCCTTCGAGTTGCTCGACCGTGTCGGATCCGTGCAATGGCCCTGCAACGAGAAGGCGCCGCTCGGCACCCCGATCATGCATATTGACGGGTTCGTGCGCGGCAAGGGCAAGTTCATCCGGACCGAATATGTGGCGACGGACGAAAGGACGGGACCGCGCTTCCCGCTGCTGCTCACCACCGGCCGCATCCTGTCGCAGTACAATGTCGGCGCGCAGACCAGGCGCACCGACAACAGCATGTGGCACTCGGAGGACCGGCTTGAGATCCATCCGCACGATGCCGAGAACCGGGGCTTGCGCGACGGCGACTGGGTTCGGCTGACCAGCCGCTCGGGCGAGACGACGCTGCGCGCGCTGATCACCGACCGGGTGTCGCCCGGCGTGGTCTACACGACGTTCCATCATCCGGACACGCAGGCCAACGTCATCACCACCGACTTCTCCGACTGGGCGACCAATTGTCCGGAATACAAGGTGACGGCGGTGCAGGTCGGCGCCTCCAACGGACCGTCGGAATGGCAGCGCGACTATGACGAGCAAGCCAAGCAGAGCCGGCGCATCGCGTCTTTGCAGGCGGCGGAGTAGTCTTGAGCGCGCGCCGCAAAGCCACGACGCAGGTATCGCGGCTGGCGCACCGCGCGGTTGGGACGACGGCTGCCAACCGGATGGTGCCGGAAGAGACGCCGGTGGCGTTCTCCTTCGCCGGCACCACGCATGCGGTGATGATGGCAAGCCCGGCCGATTTCGAGGATTTCGCGCTTGGCTTCTCGCTGACCGAAGGCATTGTGGCTGCGCCGGAAGAGATCGAAGCGATCGAGGTCGAGGACCATGGCGCCGGCATCGACATTCAGATCCGCCTGAAGGACCGAGCCGACACACGTTTCGAAGCGCGGCGGCGAAGGCTCGCCGGCCCGGTCGGCTGCGGGCTTTGCGGCATCGAATCGATCGAGGAAGCAATGCGCTCGGTCGATGCGGTTGGTGCCTCAAGCCTTACGCTTGATGCCGACGACATCGCCCGTTCGGTCAAGCTTTTGTCCAAAGTGCAGCCGCTGCACACCGAGACCGGAGCGGTACACGCCGCCGGTTTCTATATGCCTGGCAAGGGCATCGTCATGGCGCGCGAAGATGTCGGCCGTCACAATGCGCTCGACAAGCTGGCCGGTGCGCTGGCCAAGGCCGACATCGATGGCGCATCCGGTGCCGTCGTGGTGACATCCAGGGTGTCGGTCGAAATGGTGCAGAAGACGGCTTCTATCGGCTCGGCCTTCATCATCGCCGTCTCGGCGCCGACCGCCCTTGCCATCCGCACGGCGCAAGAGGCTGGCATGACGCTGGTGGCGCTGGTTCGCGGCGACGATTTTGATATTTTCACCCACCCCGACCGGGTGGTTTGCGGAGTTGCCAAGCATGTCGCATGACGAAGAACACATTATGAGCACCGCCGAGAAGCTGGTGCGCATGGCAAACCAGATCGCCGATTTCTTCCATTCCAAGCCGCGCGAGGAAGGCATTGCCGGCGTCGCCGAGCACATCAACAAGTTCTGGGAGCCGAGGATGCGGCGGCAGTTCTTCGAAATGCTGGACGACGGCACCGGGAACTTCAACGAGTTGGTGGTGGCCGCCTCCGCCAGGATCAGGCGGCCGATCACGCCGGCTGCGGCCGACCTCAAACTCGGACTCGAGCCCTCCCCTGCCGACGTCGCCGCCTCGCAGGAATAATCGCCAAGCCGCGCCGGCTTACATTCGCCAGCGCTAAAGTTTAAGCTGCCGCATCCGCGCTGTTCTGCTATGGTTTGACGACCAGAAATCGTCAGGCCGGGGTGGAAATCTCGTGAGGCCGATCGAGACGCGATACGCCCGTAGCGGCGATATGAGGATCGCCTATCAGGTGGTCGGGCAGGGATCGCTCGATCTGGTCTTCGTGCTGGGCTTCATTTCCAACCTCGACCTGCACTGGGAAGACGAGGGCTATACCAGGCTCTTGAAGCGGCTTTCGGCATTCTCGCGGCTGATCCTGTTCGACAAGCGCGGCACGGGTCTGTCCGACCGCGTCGACGCGCATAACCTGCCCAGTCTCGAAACGCGGATGGACGATGTGCGCGCAGTTATGGACGCCGCCGGCAGCGGCCGTGCAGCCCTGCTCGGCTCCTCCGAAGGCGCGCCGATGGCGATGCTGTTCGCCGCCACCTATCCGGAGCGGACGCGGGCGCTGGCGCTCTATGGCGGCTATGCGCATTTCCACAAATGGGTGATGTCGCCCGAACGCCTCGACGCTTTCATCGAGATGGCGGAGACAGCCTGGGGCACCGGCGCCACTCTGCCCCATTTCGCGCCGAGCCGGGTCGACGACGCGCATTTCGCCCAGTGGTGGGCACGTTTCGAACGATTGTCGGCGAGCCCGACGGCGGCGGCGGCGCTGGCGCGCATGAACGCCGACGTCGACATCCGCCACATCCTGAACGTGATCAGCGCGCCGACGCTTGTGATTCATCGCCGCAACGATGCGCGGGTCGACCCCGATGCCAGCCGCTTCCTTGCACAGAAGATTCCCGGCGCCCGGCTGGTCGAGATTGCCGGACGCGACCATCCGATCTGGACCGGCGATGTCGACGGGGTGGCCGATCTGATCGAGGAATTCCTGACCGGCGAGCGCGCCGTAGGCGAAGTGGACCGCGTGCTGGCGGCACTTCTGGTGACACGCATCTACGAATACGGCGCGGCTCGGCGACCGCATGTGGAGCGAACGCAGCCAACGTTTCCAGGAAACCTGGCGGCTGCTGGTCGGACGCCATGGTGGGCGCTCTGTGGGCCTGCATGGCGAGTTGATGATTTCGCGCTTCGACGGCCCGGCACGCGCCATACGCTGCGCGGCAGCCCTGCGCGAGGCGGCGCAAGAAATCGGCGTGGCAAGCGCGCAAGGGGCGCATGTCGGCGAGATCGAAATGCGCGGTCCGCCCGTTGGGATGACGGCGCGGGTGGCGATGCAGTTGGCCGCCCATGCCGGCCCCGGCGACATTATCGCGTCGCGTCTGATCGCCGATCTGGCGGCTGGGTCGGGCCTGCATTTCACCGACGCCGGGCGCATCAGCGTCGACGAGTTGGAGGAGCCGCTGGCGCTGGTCCATGCGACGTCCGAACAGCATCTGGAACCCGCCTGCCGGCCCAAACCCAGGGTTGCCGAGCCGGCCGCATTGACGGCGCGCGAAGGCGAGGTGGTGAGCCTCGTCGCCGACGGCAAGAGCAATGCCGCGATCGCCGCCGAATTGAGGCTGAGCGAACACACGGTCAAGCGCCATGTCGCCAACATACTGCTCAAGCTGGACCTGCCGTCGCGGGCGGCGGCGGCGGCGTTTTCGGCCAGGCACCCTGGCCCGCACGGGCCATGAGAGCCATGGCGCTTTCGGGCGAAGCGGCCATGGGCGGGTCAGCGCTATCAATTCTCTCCATGCAGGCCAGGCGGATGTCGTCGGGAAAGGTGCTGCGAACGGAGGAGGAAATGCTGACGTCGAACCAAACACTCAGATCGCTTGCGATAGCGGCAGGGCGCCAGCGATGAGGAGATTAAGGAGGCGGTGGCGATGTCCGCGATCGTGCGCCACTGGCCGACGATGCTCAACGGCAGCCAGGTCGATCTGACGACCTTCAAGGAGCAGGCCGACGACGTGTTCGCGGCCGTCAAGGCGAAGTCGCAGTAACAACCACTGCCTGGCGACAAGCGCCGGGCAGCACTTCGACCAAAACCGCCCGGAAGACGGGCCAATGGAGGATGACATGCTGACCAAGACCCAAACAGTGGATGGTGCGGCGATCAAGAAGGCCATCGAAACTCGTGACGGCAAGATGCTGTCGAGCTTTTATGCCGACGACGCGCTGGTGCGGGTGATCGACCGCAACAACCCGCCGAGCAAGCCGCGCGAGATCCGCGGACGCGCCGCGATCACCACATTCTGGGACGACATCTGCAGCCGCGCGATGACCCACAAGGTCGATACCACCATCGCCGACGGCGACAGTCTCGCCTTCACCCAGGCCTGCGCCTATCCGGACGGCACCAAGGTGTTCTGCGCGGCGATGCTGGAGCTGAAGGACGGGCGGATCGCAAGGCAGACCGTCGTGCAGGCCTGGGACGAGTAGACCAACAGCCGGTGGATCAACCGCGGCCTGGGCCGCAAACCTGGAGGAGAAGACGATGTTCAGCGCCAGATGGCAGATCGACGCCAAGTTCGGACACAAGCAGACCGTGCTCGACCTGTTGAAGAAATGGGAACGCGAGATCGGCTCGCAGGTCGGCATCGACGAGCTGGAATTCCAGATCATGACCGGTTCGATCGGCGCGCGGGAGGCGACGGTAGAGTCCCATCATCAGGTCGAAAGCCTGGCCCAGCTGGAGGCGTTCTTCGCCAAGATCGGCAAGATCGACGCGCATGCCAAATGGGGCAAGGAGATCGAGCCCTATGTCGTGTCGGGCACCAGCCTGTGGAATATTTATCGCATTGTGGAGTAGTGATTCTTCTCCTCGTTTCACGGGGAGAAGATGCCGGCAGGCAGATGAGGGGCGGAGCCCGCTTTGCCAGGGACGCGCTGCCCCTCATCCGGCCCTTCGGGCCACTTTCTCCCCGTAAAACGGGGAGAAGGGAAGGCGCTAGCTGTGAGCCACCATCACATGGCGCACGGCGGTGTAGTCTTCCAGCGCGTAGAGCGACATGTCCTTGCCGTAACCGGACTGTTTCAGCCCGCCATGCGGCATCTCGTTGGTCAGCATGAAGTGGGTGTTGATCCAGGTGCAGCCATATTGCAGGCGGGCGGCCGTCGCCATGGCGCGCGAGACATCCTTGGTCCATACCGATGACGCCAGGCCGTAGTCGCTGTCATTGGCCCAGTTCACCGCCTCGTCGACTTCCGAAAAACGAGTAACCGAGACGACCGGGCCGAACACTTCGCGGCGGACAATCTCATCTTCCTGCAGCGCGCCGGCGACGACGGTCGGCTGGTAGTAGAAGCCAGAACCCTCGCCCGGCTTGCCGCCGGTGGTGATCTCAATGTGCTTCAGTTCCGAGGCCCGCTCGACGAAGCTCGACACGCGGTCGCGCTGGCGGCGGGAGATGAGCGGGCCAATCTCGTTTTCAGTGTCGTCGGGACGGTTGTACTTGATGGTCGAGACGGCCGAGGACAGATCGGCGACGAGCTTGTCGTAGATCTTCTTGCCGGCGTAGATGCGGCAGGCGGCGGTGCAGTCCTGGCCGGCATTGTAATAGCCGAAGGCGCGCAGGCCGTTGACCACGGCACCGAGGTCGGCGTCATCGAAGACGATGACCGGCGCCTTGCCGCCGAGCTCGAGATGCGTGCGCTTGACCGACTTGGCAGCCGCCTGCAGCACTTTCTTGCCGGTTGCGACATCGCCGGTGATCGAGATCATGTTGACCTTGGGATGGTTGATCAGCGTGTTGCCGACGCTGTCGCCGCGGCCGAGCACGACGTTGACCACGCCCACCGGCAGAATATCGGCGAGGATTTTCGCCAGCTTCAGCGCCGTCAGCGGTGTCTGCTCGGATGGTTTGAAGACGACGGTATTGCCGCCGGCGATCGCCGGCGCCAGCTTCCAGGCCATCATCATCAGCGGGTAGTTCCACGGCGCGATGGAGGCGACGATGCCGATGGCATCGCGGCGGACCATGGAAGTGTGGCCGGGCAGATATTCGCCGGCGACGACGCCGGGCATCGAGCGAACGGCGCCGGCGAAGAAGCGGTAGCAATCGACGATCGCCGGGATTTCGTCATTGAGCACAGCGTTGATCGGCTTGCCGCAATTGAGCGCCTCGAGCGTGGCGAACTCCTTCGCGTCTGTTTCGATGCGGTCGGCGATCTTCAGCAAATAGCCGGAGCGCTGCGCCGGCGTGGTGCGCGACCACAAGACGAACGCCTGTTCGGCGGCGGTGACCGCCGCCTCGATCTGCGCCTGGCTGGCCTCGGGCAGGCTGAAGATGGTCGCCCCGGTCTTTGGATTGAGGATCGGCTCCTCGGTCTCGGTGCCCTTCTCGAATTTCGAGCCGATCAGCATCTGGGTGTCCATTGGATTCTCCCTTAACAGGAGCGAGTAGCGAGTAGCTGAAAGCGAGTAGGGTTTGACCGTCGATCTTCCTTATTCGCTATTCGCCACTCCCTATTCGCTGTTTTTCATTTCCCACTTCCGGCGATCTGGTCGCCGTCACGGGTGAGGTAATAGGCGGCAAGGATCGGCAGCAGCGTCACCAGCATGACGACCATGGCGACGACATTGGTGACCGGGCGCTGGCGCGGACGGATCAGCTCTTCCAGCATCCAGATCGGCAGCGTCTGCTGCTGTCCGGCGGTGAAGGTGGTGACGATGACCTCGTCGAAGGACAGCGCGAAAGCCAGCATGCCGCCGGCAAGCAGTGTCGTGGCGATGTTGGGCAGCACGACATGGCGAAAAGTCTGAAAACCGTCGGCGCCGAGATCCATCGAGGCCTCGATCATCGATCCGGAGGTGCGGCGGAAGCGGGCGACGGCATTGTTGTAGACGACGACGACGCAGAAGGTGGCGTGGCCGAGCACGATCGTCCAGAACGAGAACGGAATGTCGGCGAGCGAAAAGGCCGAGCGCAGCGCGATGCCGGTGATGATGCCGGGCAGCGCGATCGGCAGGATGACCAGCAGCGAGATGGTTTCGCGGCCGAAGAATTTTGTCCGCGACACCGCCGCCGAACAGAGCGTCCCGAGGACCAAAGCAATCGCAGTCGATATGGAGGCAACCCTGACCGATAGCGACAGCGCCTGCCAGACATCCGGCCGGTTCCAGGTCACGGCGAACCATTGCGTGGTCAGCCCTGGCGGCGGCCAGACGAAGCTCTTCTCCTCGGTGGTGAAGGCGTAGACGAAGATCAGCAGGATCGGCAGATGCAGGAACAGCAGGCCGCAGGCGGCGGCTATCTTCAGGCCGAGCGGAGCCGATTGGGAACCATCAGAGCGCATCGAAGGCCCCCATGCGCTTGGCGCCCCAGAGGTAGAAGCCCATGATGACGATCGGCACCACGGTGAAGGCGGCGGCGAGCGGGATGTTGCCGGCGGTGCCTTGCTGCGAATAGACGGCCTGGCCGATGAACAGGCGCGAGGTGCCGATGATCTGCGGGATGATGTAGTCGCCGAGCGTCAGCGAGAAGGTGAAGATCGACCCGGCGACGATGCCCGGCAGCGCCAGCGGGAACAGCACGTTGCGGAAAGTCTGCCCCGGAGAGGCGCCGAGGTCGGACGAGGCCTCGACCAGATTGCCCGGCACGCGCTCCAGCGCCGCCTGTACCGGCAGGATCATGAACGGCAGCCAGACATAGACGAAGACGATGAAGGTGCCGGTGAACGATACCGACAGCGAATTGCCGCCGACAATCGGCAGCGACAGCCATGCGTCGAGAACCCACAACAAATGCAGCTTGGCGAGGAGCCAGGTGAGGATGCCTTCCTTGGCCAGGATCAGCTTCCAGGCGTAGATCTTGACCAGATAGCTCGACCACAGCGGCAGCATGATGCCGAGATAGAACAGCGCCTTCCAGCGACCGCGCGCATAGCGCGCCGCGTAATAGGCGATGGGGAAAGCGATGACGGCCGAGGCCAGCGTGACCAGGGCCGCCATCGTCACCGTGCGCAGGATGATGTCGAGATTGGCGGCCTGGAACAGGTCGCCATAGGTCTTGAGCGTGAACTCACGGTTGATGAGGCCGGAAAACTCATCGATGGAGAAAAAGCTCTGCGCCAAGAGCGCAAACAGCGAGCCGATATAGACGATGCCGAGCCATAGAACCGGCGGCAGCAGCATGAGCGGCAGCAGGACCTTCGGCTTGCGCCAGAAAAGGTCCGACAGTGCGCCGCGCAAGCCGCCGCTGCCGGGCAGGATGGCGGGTGCTGTTGCACGCATCATGGCGGCATCGAGGCTCATGCCGGCTCGTCCATCAGATGCAGGTGCTCGCGGTTGAAGGTGAGCACCACCGCCTCGCCTGCCCCAGGCAAGGCCGTGCCGGCGGGCACGATGGCGTGCAGCCGCAGCCCGTCGGCGTCGAGCGCCAGCTTCGTCGTGGCGCCGAGATAGTTGGTCGAGACGAGGCGGGCGGATACGCCTTCGCCACTTGTGCCCGCGCTGGCCGCGCGGCCGACACGAATGGATTCAGGGCGCAGGCTGCCCCAGCGATGCTGGCCGGAATAGCGCTGGACGAAATCCGGCGGCAGCACGTTGGAGGAGCCGACGAAATCGGCGACGAAGCGCGTCTTCGGTTGCTGGTAGATATCTTCCGGCGTGCCGACCTGCATGATCTTGCCATTGTTGAAGACGGCGACGCGGTCGGCCATCGACAGCGCTTCGCCCTGGTCGTGAGTGACGAAGACAAAGGTGATGCCGAGCGCCTTCTGCAGCGACTTCAACTCCTCCTGCATGTTCTCGCGCAATTTGAGGTCGAGCGCGCCGAGCGGCTCGTCGAGCAACAGCACCTTTGGCTGGTTGACCAGCGCACGGGCGAGTGCCACGCGCTGGCGCTGGCCGCCGGAAAGCTGGCCGGGGCGGCGGGCGCCATAGCCGGGCAGCCGCACCAGTGACAGCGCTTCTTCCGCCGCCTTGTGCCGCTGAGCCTTGCCGACACCCTTGACCATCAGCCCGTAGGCGACGTTGTCGAGCACGTTCAGATGCGGGAACAGCGCATAGTCCTGGAACACGGTGTTGACGTTGCGGCGATAGGGCGGAACGCCCTCGGCGCGTTCGCCGAAGATCGAGATCGAGCCCGATGTCGGCTGCTCGAAGCCGGCGATGAGGCGCAGGCAGGTGGTCTTGCCGGAACCTGACGGGCCGAGCATGGCGAAGAATTCGCCCGGCACGATGTCGAGATCGACCGCGTCGACGGCGCGCACGCTGCCGAAATGGCGCGAGGCTTTCTGGAAGGAGACGGCGGAGGTCATGGGCTGTCCTGATCTGTCAGGCAAATCAATTCGGGCTGCGGTGCAGCGTTCTTCTAGCTCGGGCGTTTGCGCTGCCCCTCATCCGCCTGCCGGCACCTTCTCCCCGTATAGTGACGGGGAGAAGGGAAGCACTCCAAGGCCGGTGACTCCCCTCTCCCCGTTTCTTCACGGGGAGAGGGTAAGGTGAGGGGCGGCGCTGCACTCTCAGGCGAAGCGCGGAATCACCTTCCGCCGATGACGCCGATATAGTCCGACACCCAGCGGTAGTACGGCACGCATTGGTCGTTCTGGGTGGCGCATTTCGACACCGGGGTCTTCCAGAACTTGATCTTGTCGAAGTTCTCGTAGCCGTTGGTCTTGCAACCCTCGTCGGTCAAAAGTTCATTGCCCTTGCAGGCGGCGGGCACCACGGGCAGCGAACCGAACCAGGCCGAGACGTCGCCCTGCACCTTGGGCGACAGCGAATGTTCCATCCACATATAGGCGCAGTTGGGGTTGGCCGAATCGGCTTCCATCATCGTGGTGTCGGCCCAACCGGTCGCGCCCTCCTCCGGAATGGTGGACGCTATCGGCTTCTTGGCGGCGACCAGCGTGTTGACCTGGAAAGGCCACGAGCCGGAAGCGACGACGCCCTCGTTCTGGAAATCGTCGACCTGGATGGCGGCGTCATGCCAGTAGCGGCCGACCAGCGTGCGCTGGACGCGCAGCAGGTCGAGTGCCGCCTTGTACTGGTCCTCGTTCAATTCGTAGGGATCCTTGATGCCGAGTTCCGGCTTGTGGAACATCAGATAGTTGGCGGCGTCCGCGACGTGGATCGGCCCGTCATAGGCCTGGACGCGGCCCTTGTTGGACTTGCTGTCCGGCAGCTTCATTTCCTCGAAGACGACATTCCAGCTCTTGGGAGCTTCCTTGAACACGTCGGTGTTGTACATCAGGACGTTCGGACCCCACTGGTAGGGAACGCCGTAATGGGCGCCGCCAACGGTGAACCACGGCGCGTCCTTGAGGCGCTCGTCGACCGTTTTCCAGCTCGGGATGAGATCGGTGTTGATCGGCTGCACGCGCTTGCCGGCAACGAGGCGCAGCGAAGCATCGCCCGAAGCCGTGACGAGGTCGAAGCCACCCTCATTCATCAGCGAGACCATCTCGTCGGAGGTGTTGGCGGTCTTGACGTTGACCTTGCAGCCGGTCTCCTTCTCGAAGGAGGTCACCCAGTCATAGCCCTTGTCGGTTTCGCCGCGCTCGATGTAGCCCGGCCAGGCAACGATATTGACCTGGCCCTCGCCCTTGCCAAGTTCCTTGACCTGGGCGACGGCTTGACCGGAGAAGGTCAGCGCGACCGTCAGAGCAGTGCATGACTTCAGGAATGAATTCATTGTCGATCTCCCATTTAGGCGCCTGGCCCCGAAGGCCGGTTTCGGTCTTCGCTAGGGGTCACGCGCGGACTGAAAACTGTCAGTTCGTCCGTTGGGCTTGATGCCGCTCTGATGGCGGCTTGGTCCCTGAACCGGAAAGTGCTTTGAAAATTCCGGTTTCGCAAATTCATTTATCAGAAGGGCGATATCGGTTTTTCCGATAGGTTGGCAGCCGATCTCTCAGGGACGCTGGCGAACCGTCCGTTGCGACTGGGCAAGACCGATGAAATCGCGCGCGGCCTGCGGCAGACCGGAGCCGCGCCGCCAGACCATGCCCACCTGGACCACCGGCAAGGAGCCGGAAATATCGCGCGATTCGATGCGGTCGCCTTCCAGCGACCAGGGCCGGTAGACGAGGTCGGGCAGCAGCGCCACGCCGGCGCCGGTGGCGACGAGACTGCGCACGGCTTCCACGGAACGGGTGCGGAAGGCGACATGCGGCTTGGCGCCGATTGCCGTCAGCAGCTTGCCGGTATTCTCCTCGATCTCGTCGACGGTCAGCATGATCAGCGTTTCGGAGGCAATGTCGCCAATGCTGATGATGTCGGCGCCGACGAGCGGATGACCGAGCGGCAGCCACAGCCGATAGGCCGAGACTTCGAGGATTTCCGACTGCAACGCGGTGCGGTCGCGCAAATTGGAGGTGACCATGACGGCAATGTCGAGCTTGCCGCCGATCAGGAGGTGTTCGAGATAATCGCCATTGTCCTCGATGGCCGAGACCTCGACACCGGGATAGGCGCGGCGGTAGCGGGCAAGCAGATCCGACAGCACATAACCGGCAACCAGCGAGGTGACGCCGAGCTGCAGCCGGCCGGCCGCCACCGCCTGCTCGCCGGAGAAAGAGCGGCGCGCGTCGGAAACGTCCGCGAGGATTTTCGTCGCGTGGCGCAGGAACTGGTGGCCCTTGTGGGTGATGTTGAGGCCGCGCGGATGGCGTTCGAACAGTTCGACGCCGAGATCGCTTTCGAGCTCCTTGATCGCTTCGGTGACCGACGACTGCGAGATTGACAGGTTCTGCGCGGCGCCCGAAACCGTGCCTTGCTCGGCGACGGCGATGAAGAACTGCAACTGGCGGATGGTGAAAGCCATGGCCGGACTAAACACGGCGGACGCGATGCTGGGAAGTGGCAACCGGCGAACACTTGACGGCTTCGCAAATCGTAACTAACTAAGTTACATGAAACGTAACAGCCGACTGTCCTCGACCTTGCACATTCTCGTCCACATGGCCGAGAAGCCCGAACAGGCGCTGACCTCCGAGCAGCTTGCCACCTTCATCCACACCAATCCGGTTGTGGTCCGCCGCACCATCGCAGGCTTGCGCGATGCCGGCATCGTCACCTCGTCGCGCGGGCACGGTGGCGGCTGGCTGCTCGGGCGGGCGCCCGAGAAAATCTCCCTGGCCGAGATCAGCGTCGCCCTTGGCGAGACGCTGCTGCTGTTCAGCACCGAGCCGGAAAGCCCCGGCTGCCTCGTCGAGCAGGCGGTGATCGCCGTCCTCGACGATTTTCGCATCGCCGCCGAAAGGCTGCTGGCGGAGAAGCTGAGCAGCATCACGCTGGCCGACCTGACCGCCGATTTCCGCCGCCGTTTTGATCTCATTGGAGTCTCCAGCCATGCAGTATGATCTTGCCGTCGTGGGCGGCAGCTTTGCCGGCCTGTCCGCCGCCATCCAGGTGGCGCGGGCAGGACGCAAGGTGCTGGTGATCGACGCCGGCCAGCCGCGCAACCGCTTTGCCGAGCATTCGCACGGCTTCCTCGGCCAGGACGGACGCGCGCCTGGCGCAATCCTGGCTGACGCAAGGCGACAGCTGCTGGCCTACCCGACAGCCAGGGTTGTCGACGGGCGCGCCGACAAGGCCGTTGCCGCCGGCAGCAGCGATTTCGAAATCACCACCGATGGCGACGAGACATTCGGTGCCGCACGATTGGTGCTGGCCACCGGGGTGCGCGATATCCTGCCGGAGGTTGCCGGGCTTGCCGAGCTCTGGGGCAGGAGCGTGCTGCACTGCCCCTATTGCCATGGCTACGAGGTTTCCGGCGGGCCGGTCGGCGTGCTCGCAACCGGCCCGATGTCCCTGCATCAGGCACAGCTGATCGCCGATTGGGGTGATGTCACACTGTTCGGCAATGGCCTGTTCGAGCCTGACACAGAGCAGATGCGCGCGCTGGAGAGCCGAAAGGTCCGGTTTGAGCCCACCAGCGTTGCCGAGCTGCGGGAAGACGGCTCCGGCGGGTTGATCGTCCACCTCGACGATAGCCGAAAGGCCGGCGTCAGGGCGATGTTCACCGCGCCGCGCAACATCATGGCCAGCCCGCTGGCCGAACAGCTCGGCTGCGGCTTCTCCGAAGGCCTCCTCGGCCCGGTGATATCAGTCGATGACAGGCAGCAGACGACCGTGCCCGGCGTCTACGCCGCCGGCGACGCGGCACGCTCGATGCACAATATTGCCTTTGCGGTATCGGGTGGCACCTTTGCGGGCGTCTGCGCCCACCAGTCGCTGGTGTTCGGCTAGAACCCGGCTTCCTCGCCGGCGATGCTGAGCCGCGCGCCGGCTTGGGCCAGGGCGGCAGCCAGGTCGTGCGGCGGCGAGCGGTCGGTGGCGAGTTCGGAAAAGCTGTCGAAGCCGCAGACCTGGACCAGACCAAGACGGCCGAATTTCGAGTGATCGGTGATGACGAGGGACCGCTGGCCGCGCGACAGCACCATGCGGGCGAACTCGGCCTCATCCAGATCAAAATCCATGACGCCCATCACCGCGTCGACGCCGCCGGTGGAAATGATGGCGTGGCTGACCGAAAAACGACTGACAAAATCAATCGCCGAGGCGCCGAAAGCAGCGCCGGAATCGCTGCGCAGCTCGCCGCCCGCCATATAGACCTTGTTGCCGTTGATGGTGGCCAGGGTGCGGGCAATATCCGAGGAATTGGTGACGACCGTCAGGCGCCGGTGGCCGAGCAGTTCACGCGCAAGGAACGAGGTCGTCGTGCCGGTGTCGAGCATGATCGATTCGCCGTCGCGTATGGTGGCGGCGACCATGCGGGCAATGACGCGCTTGGCGTCGGCGTTCTCACGCATACGCCGCTCGAACGGCGCTTCGCCGATCATCGACGGCAGGCCGATGGCGCCATGCATCTTGAGGACAGAGCCGTCACCAGTCAGTGGCTTGACGTCGCGGCGCACCGTCTCGAGCGACACGCCCAGCCGGTCGGCCAGACTGGCGATGGTGACGGTGCCCTCTTCCTGCAGGAGCCGCAGGATCTCGCCGTGTCGTTTGGACTGGGCCATCTGGTTTCCCGAACTGATGCTCCTGACCGATTTTAAGGTAATTCAAGTGCTTTTAAAGGAACTACCTTATGCTTTCAGGCAAAATACCCAAAAAAAGTCACACCTTTTTATTGACAAGCGGGCAGCCCTGGCGTGAAATCGAAGACATCAACAGGCTTCAGATCTGCGACTGGGGGCAGAGCCGCAACTCAGCGATCAGGCCGTTTGGAACGTGCCTGTTCAAGGAATTTTCAGATCCGCGGGGGCGGATGCCGGGCTCAAAAACCTGGCCAAGGGGCTCGTCGGTGCGGTGCGGGATACCGATCCTGGCGTCCCGCACCGACGAGATCATTTACGTTTCTCCCGCCATCGTTGCGCTGTTCACGGCGCCTTGTCGAAGCCCAGCAAACCAGGGATGTTCCGTGACCGCCGAAGATCGCATCCGCGCCCTGCCCTGCTGGACCGGTGGCATCGAGATCGCACCGCTGCCCGGCGGCCTGAGCAACGCGAATTATGTGGTCACGGACGCGGCCGGACGACATGTCGTGCGCTTCGGCAAGGACTATCCGTTCCACCATGTCTTTCGCGAGCGCGAGGTTATGACCGCGCGGGCGGCGCATGCCGCCGGTTTCGCGCCAGCCGTCCGCCATGCCGAACCAGGCATACTGGTGACGGAATTTCTCGGTGCGAAAACCTATCTGGCGGAAGACGTGCGCGCCAATCTCGGCCGGGTCGCGGCCCTGATGCGCGCCTTCCACCGGGAGATGCCCAATCACGTCTCGGGCGCCGGCTTCATGTTCTGGGTGTTCCATGTCATTCGCGACTATGCGCGCACGCTTGAAGAAGGCGGCAGCCGCAAGCGCAGCGACTTGCCGCGCCTTTTGACACTGGCCGACGAACTGGAGCGCGCGCAGAAACTCCTGCCGATCGTCTTTGGCCACAATGACCTGTTGCCGGCCAATATTCTCGACGACGGCAACAGACTATGGCTGATCGACTTCGAATATGCCGGCTTCAACACGGCGATGTTCGACCTCGCAGGCGCCGCCTCCAACGCCGGCATGAGCGACGAGGAATCCTTTGCCTTCCTGACCGCCTACTTCATGAAGGAACCGGACGAGGCGATCCGCCGTTCGCACGCGGCCATGCAATGCGCCTCGCTGCTGCGCGAGGCGATGTGGAGCATGGTCTCCGAGCTCTATCTCGACGCGCCGGGCATCGACTACGTCGCCTACACCGAGGAAAACCTCGCCCGGCTCGACGCGGCACTGGAAAACTACCGGACAAAATACGGGATACAGAAATCATGACATTGCCGAGCCAGGCCGCCATCGTCGTCATCGGCGGCGGCATCATCGGCTGTTCGACGGCCTATCATCTGGCGCGCGACCACAAGGCTGACGTGGTGCTGCTGGAGCAGGGCAAGCTGACCTCGGGTTCGACCTGGCATGCCGCCGGCCTTGTCGGGCAATTGCGCTCGTCGGCGTCTATCACCCGCGTGCTGAAATACTCCGTCGACCTCTACAAGGGACTGGAGGCCGAGACCGGTCTCGCCACCGGCTGGAAGATGACCGGTTGCCTCAGGCTCGCCACCAACGCCGACCGCTGGACCGAGTACAAAAGGCTGGCGACGACAGCAAAAAGCTTCGGCATGGACATGCAATTGCTGTCGCCGGACGAGGTGAAAAGAATGTGGCCGCTGCTGGAGACCGGCGATCTCGTCGGCGCCTCCTGGCTGCCGACCGACGGCCAGGCGAGCCCCTCCGACATCACGCAGTCGCTGGCCAAGGGCGCGCGCATGCATGGCGCCAAACTGTTCGAGGATGTCCGCGTCACCGGCTTCGAGATGAAGGACGGCCGCATCGCGGCGGTGAAGACCAGCAAGGGCGACATCGCTTGCGACAAGGTGGTCAACTGCGCCGGCCAATGGGCGCGGCAAGTGGGGGCCATGGCCGGCATCAACGTGCCGCTTCAGCCGGTGAAGCACCAGTACATCATCACCGAGAAGATCGACGGGCTGGCGACCGACGCGCCGACCATCCGCGACCCTGACCGACGCACCTATTTCAAGGAGGAAGTCGGCGGGCTGGTGATGGGCGGCTATGAGCCTAACCCGCAGGCCTGGGCGACTGGTCTCCCCGGCGACGACGTTCCCAATGATTGGGAATTCAGGCTGTTCGACGACGACTACGACCATTTCGAGCAGCACATGAGCCAAGCGATCGCGCGTGTGCCGGCGCTGGAAACCGTCGGCGTCAAGCAGATGATCAACGGGCCGGAGAGTTTTACGCCGGACGGCAATTTCATTCTCGGCACAGCGCCCGAATGCGCCAACATGTTCGTCGGCGCCGGCTTCAACGCCTTCGGCATCGCCTCGGGCGGCGGCGCCGGCTGGGTGCTGGCGCAGTGGGTGGTCGACGGCGAGGCACCGCTCGACCTGTGGGTGGTCGACATCAGGCGTTTTTCCAACCTGCACCGCGACCGGCAGTGGGTCTGCGACCGCACGCTGGAGGCCTATGGCAAACACTATACGATCGGCTTTCCGCATGAAGAGTATGCCAGCGGGAGGCCGCGCATCGTCTCGCCGCTGTACGAGCGGCTGAAACAGCAGCGCGCCGTATTCGGTTCGAAGCTCGGATGGGAGCGGCCGAACTGGTTCGCACCGCTAGGCGTCGAGCCGCAGGACATCTATTCGATGGGCCGGCAGAACTGGTTCGCGGCGGTCGGCGACGAACACCGGCATGTGCGGGATAAGGTCGGCATCTTCGATCAATCGTCTTTCGCCAAATACGAGCTGACCGGGCCAGATGCGTTGAAGGCGCTGGACTGGATCTGCGCCAACGACGTCAGCAAGCCGGTCGGCCGGCTGACCTATACGCAGCTTCTCAACACGCGCGGCGGCATCGAGGCCGATCTGACGGTGGCGCGGCTGGCCGAAGAGAAGTTCTATATCGTCACCGGCACCGGTTTCCGCACGCATGATTTCTCATGGATCAGCGATCATATCGGCGAAGGGCTCGACACCAGGCTTGTCGACGTCACCGAGGATTTCGGCACGCTGTCGCTGATGGGTCCCCGGGCGCGCGACGTGCTCTCGGTGGCGACCGGAGCCGACGTGTCGAATGCCGGCTTCCCGTTCGGCCATGTGCGCGAGATTGCCATCGCCGGCCACACGGTTCGGGCACTGCGCGTCACCTATGTCGGCGAACTCGGCTGGGAACTGCATGTGCCGATCGCGGCCACCGGCGAAGTCTTCGACGCACTGATGGCGGCAGGCGAGAAGCATGACATCCGACCGGTCGGCTATCGGGCGCTGGAATCGCTAAGGCTGGAAAAAGGCTTTCGCGCCTGGGGATCCGACATCACCCCCAACGACACGCCACAGGAAGCCGGGCTCGGTTGGGCGGTCAAGCTGCGCAAGAACACCGATTTCGTTGGACGGCGCGCGCTGGAGAAGACCAGCGGCGCGGCGCTGAAGAAACGCTTTGCCGGCTTCACGGTCGAAGACCCCGAGATCGTGCTGCTCGGCCGCGAAACCATCCTGCGCAATGGCGAGCCGGTCGGTTATCTCAGCAGCGGCGGTTATGGCTACACGCTGGGCAGGAACATCGGCTACGGCTATGTGCGCAACGCCGACGGGGTGAGCGATGATTTTCTCGCTTCCGGCGACTATGAACTGGTGGTTGCGATGGAGAGGACGCCGGCCAAGATCCACCTCGAGCCTATGTACGATCCGGCGGGCGTCAGGATCAAAGCGTAGGTCAGGCCACGCGCAATGCGAGACCGCGGCTGGGCACGGTGTCGGCTTCGCCCGGCATGGAGACGTAAGGGCGCGTTTCCTCGACGCGGGTGACGAGGCCTTGCGCCTCGAGCTCGGCGATGCGCGTGGCAAAGCCGGCATCCCACAGCGTGTTCTTGACCGTCAGCACGATCACGCCGCCCGGGCGGCAGATGCGGATTAGCTCGTCCAGCCCCTCGACGCCGACATGGCCCGAGGTGAAGACGCCGGCCGAGATGATCCCGGCATAGGCATCGTCGTCAAAAGGCAGATGACCGCCCAGCGCCAGACAATGAAACGCGGAATAGATGCCCTTGCGGGCCGCCTGGTCCAGCATGCCTTGTGAAATATCGAGTGCCTCGACCAGGGGATAACCAGCAATATCAAGCCATTCGCCGATGAGCCCGGTGCCGGCCCCGGCATCGA
>NZ_RZTB01000094.1:0-8516 GCF_003997735.1 Mesorhizobium sp. M7A.F.Ca.MR.148.00.0.0
GGACGAATCGGCCTTCAACACGTTCACCGGCTACGCCGGCAACGTCATCAACGATACGCTGGTTCCCTACGGCGATTTTGACACCAACGTGATCCAGTACTACTTCGACGCTGGCAACGGCTTCTCGGCCGTTCTCTCTCTCGAAGAAGGCTCGGGCGTGAAGGGCACCATCGACAGCTATGTTCCGCATGTCGTCGGCGGCCTGAAGTGGACGCAGGGCTGGGGCGGCATCTCGGGTGTTGTCGCTTATGACAGCAACTACGAAGAAGTCGCTGGCAAGGTTCGTTTGGATGTCAACGTCTCTGACGCCATACAGCTGTGGGTCATGGGCGGTTACGGCACCGATGACAACCTCTCCGACCCGACCTGGCATGTCCCGGCTGGCGGTCGCGGCTTCTACAAGCAGTGGGGCGGCAACTGGGCGATCTGGGGCGGTGGCACCTACAAGTTCAACGAGAAGACCTCGTTCAACACCCAGATCTCGTATGACGAAGACGAGAACCTCGGCATCGCGGCGAACATCGCCTATGACGTCGTTCCCGGCTTCACGGTCACAGCCGAAGTCGACTACGTCAATGCGGGCAGCTTCCCGGCCTCCAACTGGACCGGCGCTGACGATGACAGCAGCATCGGCGGTCTCCTCCGCTTCCAGCGCTCGTTCTAAGGGCTGGTTCCTTACAGGTGAAATCCAGCCCGGGCGCACAACGCCCGGGCTGTTTTTGTTTCGTGACTGGATCAAGGCAAACAGAAGGATGGGGGTAACGGTAGCTGAATAAATCCGTGGAATGGTTTCGTGGGATCCGCTGATGGGCGGATGAAATCACAACTGCGTGATCAAAATCTCTTGAAAGGACGCTTCCAAGCGGGTAGGGCTGACCTATCCCACTCGGGGGTGTGGCAAATGATGACGAACGAAGCGATTCAAGAGGGCGAGTCCTCTGATCATTTTTCGATGTTTTCTTCTCAAAGTCCGAAGATTCGATACACCTACAACAAGATTAGAGAAGTAAAGTCGCATCGGGTCGGAGATCTTTTTTCAGCATATCGGGACATATTATGGGATGATGGGCGGCATAAGTATAATGTCAGCTCGTTCATCGGCGAAATAGACGAGATTCTCCTTGGTGAGCGTTTCAGCGCCTTTGACCAAAGTACCCTGGACAACCTTATCGGCACCTTGCGCCAGCGCGGCAACAGCAACGCAACCATCAATCGAAAGATGGCTGCCCTCAGCAAACTGCTGCGCAAGGCTCACAAGATGGGAGATATCCACAGCCTGCCCGAGTTCCGCCGCCAGAAGGAGCGGGCGGGTCGGATTCGCTTCCTCGAAAGGGATGAAGAGGCGCGCCTGTTCGCCGCCATCAAGAGCCGCAGCGAGGATGCCTACAGACTGTCCGTCTTCCTGGTCGACACCGGATGCCGTCTCGGCGAGGCGCTCGGGCTGATCTGGAATGATATCCAGGAGCATCGCGTCAGTTTCTGGATCACCAAATCCGGCCGCAGCCGCACCATTCCGATGACCGAGCGGGTCAAGGAGGTCATCAAGCTGCCTCCCACCGAGGGTCGCCGGCCCAAGGGACCGTTCACCAAGCTCAGCCAGGCACAGTTTCGTGCAATCTGGAACGACGCGAAGGCCGAAGTCGGACTTGGCGCAGACGACCAGGTGGTGCCGCACATACTGCGCCATACCTGCGCGTCGCGCCTTGTCCAGGGCGGCATCGACATCCGGCGCGTGCAGATGTGGCTCGGCCACCAGACGTTGTCGATGACCATGCGCTACGCGCATCTGGCCACCAACGATCTCGATGGCTGTGTCATCGTGCTGGAAACACCTCGATCGACTCAGCCGGGCGGCAATCGCGCTGAAGGCTCCATGTTTTCTTCGCCTATGACGACGCCTTCGTCGCCGACGGCAGGGCGGAAAAAGAAGGACGAGGCAGCCGCCGCCGCAAAGGAGTCGCCGAAAGCGACTCGGAAAAGTTCAAAAGCCAAGTAGGCTAAAGAATCCCCACCTATACTATAATAGCTATCCCGTGACCTTGTGGTCATGGGATTTACTTCAGGATATTCTTCCGCTCGGCTTGATCGAGAAAAGCGGCTATGTCGCCCGGTAGGCTGCCGGTCTCGAGGAATGGCGCATGGCCCTGGCCCTCGACAGTGATCGCCTCCATCATGGAATGGCGCTCTCTCATCTGCTTAAGCGTATCTATGGACAGCAATCTCGAATTGGCACCACGTATGGCGAGCAACGGGATGGCGGCCAACGCCTCGAATTGAGGCCATAGATCAGGCAGCTTCTGCGTCAGATCGAGGCTCGCCACGGTATCCACCAGCTTCGGATCGAAATCCGGCATCAGCCCATCATCCGTTTCGCGGTAGAGAGCCCATATCATCCGGTCCCAGTCGGCGCCGGCAAGGGCGGGGAAGTCTTCGCCATGCACGCTGCGCTGGGCGGCAATTGCCTGTGGGCGAGTTTTCGGTGCCGGGTCGCGCTCGAGATAAGACTGGATATGGGCAAGTCCGGCCGTCTCGATCACCGGTCCTATGTCGTTGAAAGTAATGGCTTTCAGGACGGATGACCGCATCATCCCGAGCACATGGATAATCAATCCCCCGCGCGAGGTGCCGATGAAGGCCGCTTCTCCGATGTTCAACGCCGTCAGCCCGGCCAGGATGTCGCCAGCCTCCACGCCGACATTGTAATTTTTGACGTCGGGATCATAGGTTGACTGCCCGCGCCCACGGTAGTCGAAGGCGATTACCTTGCGCGGAGTTGCCGCATGCGTCGACAGATAGAGCGCCAGCTCGTGAAAATCCCTGGCGTTGCGGGCCAGGCCAGGCAGGCAGACAACCGGCCAAGATCCGCTATTGGCCTCACCGTAGATGCGAGCATGGAGCTTCAGCCCATCCGGTGCGCTGTAGAAGAAGTCGGAGAATCTTTGCTCGCTTGCCATCGGAATGTTCGATCTCGCTGTACCGATCTGGACAGCTACAGGCGAGGGCAGGGATGGTCAAATGAAAGGCGCTCTTGCCTTCTCCCCTTGTGGGAGAAGGTGGATCGGCGCGCTAGCGCCGAGACGGATGAGGGGTGTTCCAGCGAAGGGAGGCGTTGGCGTTCCCTGGAACACCCCTTATCCGTGGCCTTCGGCGACACCTTCTCCCAAAAGGGGAGAAGGACAGAAAGCCTCAGCTCCGCCCGTTCACCAGATCCCCGACAATGTCGTATTTGCCCGAAATACGCATCTTGTAGACCTCGTAATTCTCCATCACGCGCTGAACGTAACTCCTTGTTTCCGTGTAGGGAATCCGCTCGATCCAGTCGACGACCGCGTCGATGTCCTTGCCGCGCGGGTCGCCATATCTGGCCACCCACTGGCTGGCTCGGTTGGGGCCGGCATTGTAGCCGGCGAAGGTCAGCACGTAGGAGCCGTTGAAGCGATCGAGCTGCTCGCCGAGGAAGGCTGAGCCAAGCGTCGCATTGTAGCCGGCATCGGTGGTCAGCCGTGTTTGCGAAAACTGCAGCCCGGCCTTCTTCGCCAGTTGCCTTGCGGTTCCCGGCATCAGCTGCAGCAGCCCGCGCGCGCCGGCGCTGGACACGGCGCCGATGTTGAATTCGCTTTCCTGACGGGCGATCGCATAGGCCATGGCCTTGCCCGAGCCGGAAATGTCGGCCGAATCGGGAATGACGCCGAGCGGATGCGACAATGCGCCGACATCGATGCCACGCGCGCCGGCGATCTTGCCGATTTTCAGCGCCATGAAATGGTTCCCTTGCTTTTCCGCAAGGACAGCCAGCAGCGCCAGTTCGCCCGGACTGGTCAACTGCCCGGCAAGGTCGCGATAGAGCGTCTCGGCATAGCGGTCGTAGCCCGCCTCCTGCAGCCGCTTGATGGCGCTGACGGCCTCGCGGCCGGCAAAATTCTGCCGGTCGGCTGCACTTGGCGAGGGGTAGGCGATGTTCAGCGCCTGCCGGCCCACGCGTTCGGCGGCAAGCTGACCGTAGAATGTCGTGCCATAGGCAGCGGCGCGCGCAAAATAGTCCTTTGCATTGCCCGGACCGCCGACTTCCGCGGCACGGCCGAGCCAGTAATAGGCACGCGACAGCGTCATCGGCCCCTGGGCGAGGTCCGCGATGCGAGCGAAATGACTGGCCGCGGTTTTTGGGTCGTTCAGGCCGCGCAGCGCGTACCAGCCAGCATGGAATTCGGCGTCTGCCGCATTGGCGGCACTTTCGGCGGCGTGTGTGGCGACGATCTTGTACGCGGTCTTCATGTCGCCCTGGTCTACCAGTTCGCGCGACAGCACCCGGCGCTCGACCCACCAGGCATCCGGATCGACGAGAGCGTCGCGATCGGTCGGCGCCTGCATCACAATGGCGGCGGCCCCGGCAAAATCCTCCTGCTTGCGCAGATATTCGGCCTGCGCGAAGAAGTAGCCGGCCGAACGTTGCATTGCCGGCACGGCCTTCAGCAGCTTTGGCGCGTTCTTGTCGCCTTTGTCGGCCGCCGCCCAGGCCTCGGCGAGCTGCTGGGCACCGGCCAGGCCGGCGACGCGCAAGGCGGAATTCGCGCGGTCGGCATAAAACATGCGCTCCATGCGAAAACGGTGGTCGGTGGCCGGGATCAAGCTGCCGAATTCCTTGATCAGCGCCGCCTCGTCCCTGGCCTCCAGGATCGCGGTGCGCCAGAAGGGCGACAGCACCGAACGTGCCGCCTTGATATTGCCCGACGCCACATAGGCGCGGGCAAGAACCATCACGCCTTCGAATGTCTGCGGCTGGCCGCCGTCGAATGCCGCAATGACGGCATCGGGGGCGGGATTTTCACGGTAGAGTGCGCGTTCGCTGTTCTTGCGCAGGACGACGGTGCCCGGCCAATTGGGCAGCATCTTGGCCGCAGCAGTGATATCGCCGCTCGGAACCTTGTCGCCGCCATAAAGCGCGATCGCCCAGGCAAGGATATGCTGGTCGAGCGACTGAGCCGGAAGGGCATTGCGCACTCCACGAGCGCGGGGACTATCGCCCGCCGCCAACGCATCCAGCCCGCTTTTCAGGGGGGCGACGTCAGGCAAGGGCGCCTGTCGCGTCCTATCCTGCAGGTCTGGCAGCGCAATTGCCGCGCCTGGCATCGGAATGGCTGAGGTGACCCGTACGTCCACGCTACCGCTGATCGCCATGCCCGGCATCAGCGCGAGCGTGGCGCCAAGCAGCGCGAAAAGGTGAGGCCGACCGCCCGGCATGATCCTTAAGTCTTTCCTTGTCCTGGCATTCCCCAAGCAGGCGAAGATGCCTCGAAGCCTAAACTTAGGTCGTGAAGAGCTCGTAAACAAAGGGTTAGCGAGGCTGTTCGAATTGCGCTTGCTGGCACCATGGCAATGCTTGCCGCGCAACCATGTCGAGACTATGGTGCGCCGCTTCGCTTTCGGTTAGAAGGCGCGACCACAAACACCGACACAAAACACCAGAAGTGCCAAGGAGTTGGACGACATGCTGAGAGGCTCGCTTACTGCGCTCGTGACACCGTTCGAAAAGAGCGGGCGTTTCGACGAGAAAGCCTTTCGCGCGTTCGTCGAATGGCAACTCTCAGAGGGCACGACGGGCCTGGTGCCGGTCGGCACCACCGGCGAGTCGCCGACGCTGTCGCACGACGAGCACCGCCAGGTCGTCAAAGTGTGTATCGAGGTGGCCAAGGGCCGCGTTCCGGTCGTCGCCGGCGCCGGCTCCAACAACACCGAGGAAGCAGTCGGCCTCGTGCAGTATGCCGAGAAGGCCGGCGCCGATGCCGCCCTCGTCGTCACGCCCTACTACAACAGGCCGACACAGCGCGGTCTTTACGAGCATTTCGCGGCGGTCGCCAAGGCGACCAAGCTGCCGATCATCATCTACAACATCCCGCCGCGCTCGGTCATCGACATGATGCCGGAGACGATGGGGCGGCTCGCGCACGACTTCAAGAACATTGTCGGCGTCAAGGATGCCACCGGCAAGGTCGAAAGGGTCTCCGAGCAGCGCGCCACGTGCGGCAAGGATTTCATCCAGCTTTCGGGCGAGGACGCTTCGGCGCTCGGCTTCAACGCCCATGGCGGCGTCGGCTGCATTTCGGTGACGTCGAATGTCGCGCCGCGGCTGTGCGCCGAATTCCAGGAGGCAACGCTTGCCGGCGACAGCGTCAGGGCGCTGGATCTGCAGGATCGCCTGCTGCCGCTGCACAAGGCGATCTTCATCGAGCCTGGCGTTTCCGGCGCCAAATATGCGCTGTCGAAGCTAGGCAAGGTCGAAAACGTGCTGCGCTCGCCGCTGGTGACGATCGAACAGTCGACTGCCGACAAGATCGATGCGGCTATGAAGCACGCCGGCTTGATTAATTAGGGATGAGGCGCCACCTCTCCACATCATGAATCAAGTCAGAAAAGCCGATCCCAACAACAAGACCGTTTCGGAAAACCGCAAGGCGCGGTTTTCCTATGAGGTGCTTGACACGGTCGAGGCCGGTCTGGTGCTGACCGGCACCGAGGTCAAGTCGCTTCGCCAGGGCCAGGCCAACATCCAGGACAGCTATGCCTCGGTCGAAGGTGGCGAGATCTGGCTGATCAATTCCTATCTGCCGGAATATCTGCAGGCCAACCGCTTCAACCATGAGCCGCGGCGGCGCCGCAAGCTGCTGCTCAACAAGCGCGAGATGGCGAAACTGTCACAGAGTGTCGACCGCGAAGGCATGACACTGGTGCCGCTGAAAATCTATTTCAACGACCAGGGCCGCGCCAAGCTGCTGCTCGCTGTCGGCCGCGGCAAGAAACTGCACGACAAGCGCGAATCCGAGAAGCAGCGCGATTGGTCGCGCGAGAAGGGCCGGCTGTTAAAAGAGCGTGGGTAGGCGGGGCCATTCGCTTGAAGAACCGGATTGTTCTCTTTGGTTTGGCCAGCCTGGTCTTGTTGTGTTTCCTCGCAGCAGGCGGCTATCTCTATTTCAGGTCATTCTCGCCGGATCGCGATAAATATCCGGTCAGGGGCATCGACGTCTCCCATCATCAGGGCCAGATCGATTGGCGGCGCGTAGCCGCCGACGATGTCGCCTTTGCCGTCATCAAGGCGACCGAAGGCGGCGATCATGTCGATGATGCTTTCGCACGGAATCTGGAAGAGGCCCGGGCCGCCGGTCTCGCCGTCGGCGCCTATCACTTTTTCACCTTTTGCCGGCCGGGTGCGGACCAGGCGAAGAATTTCATCTCGGTGGTGCCGCACGATCAGCCCCTGCTGCCACCCGTGGTCGATATCGAATTCGGCGGCAACTGCCCGCAGCGGCCGACGCCCGAACAATTGAACGCCGAACTGGCCGCGTTCCTCGCTCCAGTCGAGGCGGCGTTCGGCAAGCCGGCGGTGGTCTATCTGACCGACGACGCAGCGGAAGCGTATGCAGGGCGCATTGCTGCCCGTCCGCTCTGGCTCCGCTCATTGCTCCTGGAGCCGGATCGCGACGACTGGGTCTACTGGCAGTACCACAACAGGGGTCGCGTTGACGGCATCAATGGCGATGTCGACCTGAATGTGCTGCAGGGTGGGCCGGCCGTGTTGGATGCGCTGAATGCACCGCCGCGCTGAGTTGATGTCTGGCGGACACCAGCTCTAATTACTGCAAAAACATTCCTCTATGTCCGCAAGAATTCCGCTATCTGGCTGAAAACGCTGAAGAACATTGCCTCGGTCAGCACGCCGGTATTGGTGTTGTAGCGTGAGCAGTGATAGCTCGAAAACAGCGTGACGCCACCGGCCGGCAGCTGCCCGCCATGCTTGAACGGGTAGGCGGCGACGCGCCCACCCAGCGCCCGCACCGTCGACTGATGCGCGATCGATCCCAGTGCCAGCACGGCGCGCAAATTAGGGAACCGGGCGATCGTCGGCACCAGGAATGTCCGGCAGGTGGCAATCTCGGCGCCCACCGGCTTGTTCTCAGGCGGCACGCAGCGCACGGCATTGGTGATCGCCGTGCCGACAAGCTCCAATCCGTCGTCGGGTCTGGCCTTGAATTCGCCGCGTGCAAAACCGTGCGAAATCAGGGTCGAGTAGAGCAGGTCGCCGGCATAGTCGCCGGTGAACGGGCGGCCCGTTCGGTTGGCACCGCGAAGGCCGGGCGCCAGCCCGACGATCAGCAGTTGGACCGTCGCGTCACCTTCCGAGGGCAGGAAAGTCGGCACCGGCGCATTGAACCAGGATGGTTCGCGCTGCCGCCACTCGGCGATGAACTCGTGCAGCCGCGGGCAGAGCGGGCAGTCGCGGCTGGGCTCGGAGGCGGAAGAGGCGGTCAAGGCGACCGGCCTCAGTAATCATCCTCGTCGACTTCGGCCGGCTCGGGCCTGCGCACCGGCCGCTCCGACGGATCGCGGCCAACGTCGTTCTTCAAGGTCGTCAGGTCGATGAAATGGTCGGCCTGGCGGCGCAGATCGTCGGAGATCATCGGCGGCTGCGAGGCCATGGTCGAGACGATCGACACCTTGCGGCCGCGCCGCTGCAGCGCCTCGAC
>NZ_RZTB01000094.1:8526-24067 GCF_003997735.1 Mesorhizobium sp. M7A.F.Ca.MR.148.00.0.0
GAAAAGATGACATAGTGGTCGACGACATCGGCGAGCTCCAGCGCATCGACCGTGAGCTCGATGTCCATATTGCCCTTGATTTTGCGGCGGCCGGTCGAGTCGGTGAATTCCTTGGCCGGCTTGGTGACCACCTTGAATCCGTTATAGTCGAGCCAGTCGATCAGCGGACGGATCGAGGAGTATTCCTGATCCTCGACCAGCGCCGTGTAATAATAGGCGCGCAGGAGATAGCCACGTTTCTGGAAACTCGACAGGAGCTTGCGATAGTCTATGTCGAAGCCGAGCGCGCGCGACGTCGCATAGAGATTGGCGCCGTCAATGAATAGGGCGATTTTTTCACGAGGGTCGAACATGGAAAATATTCCTTCTCGAAATAAACGGCCGTCTAAACGAAATGCGATTGCGACGTTCGGTCAGGCTTATAATAAACCGGCTGACCTCTACGCATCCGAGATAGCGCCAGATTCACGGCAATCCAAGGGCGCGTGCGGCACTGCAAGCAATTGTGATCGGGACACCGAACACATAAGCACAGCCAGTTTTTGCCGAATCGGGTGTTTGAACGAAGGATTGGGCGCCCTGCAGCCCGGCCATTGCCATGATGCTTGTATTTTGGCGGCGTTCGGGTTATGGACCGCGCCTGTTTTCCATCAAATCCATCGCATGAAAGGGGCAATCCATGGCCCGCGTAACCGTTGAAGATTGCATCGACAAGGTCGACAACCGCTTCGAACTGGTGCTGCTTGCCGGCCACCGTGCCCGGCAGATCAGCCAGGGCGCGCCGATCACCGTGCCGCGTGACAACGACAAGAACCCGGTCGTGGCGCTGCGCGAGATCGCCGATGAGACGCTGTCGCCCGACGACCTCAAGGAAGATCTGATCCATTCGCTGCAGAAGCATGTCGAGGTCGACGAGCCCGAGGCCGACGGCGAGGCGATTGCCGATCAGACCGGCACCGCCGTTGCTGCCACCGATGCCGACGACACCGAGGAGAACATCACCTTCGACCGCATGACCGAGGAAGATCTCCTGGCCGGCATCGAGGGTCTGGTGCCACCGGAAAAGAGCGACGACTACTAAGAGCCTGGATCAAGCATCCGGCACTTCCGTCCTGGCAGTTTCGTGGCTATCTATGACATGCGGCGTACAGCAGTGCGGCGCATGATTCATTTCACCGCTGCGAGATCCCGCCCATGATGCGTCAGTATGAGCTTGTCGAGCGCGTCCAGCGCTACAAGCCTGACGTCAACGAGGCGTTGCTCAACAAGGCCTATGTCTATGCCATGCAGAAGCATGGCCACCAGAAGCGCGCTTCCGGCGACCCGTATTTCTCGCACCCGCTCGAAGTCGCCGCCATCCTCACCGAGATGCATATGGACGAGGCGACGATCGCGGTCGCCCTGCTGCACGACACGATTGAGGATACGACCGCCACACGGGCCGAGATCGACGATCTGTTCGGCCCCGAAATGGGCAAGCTGGTCGAGGGCCTGACCAAGCTGAAGAAGCTCGATCTCGTCTCGAAGAAGGCCGAGCAGGCGGAAAACCTGAGAAAGCTTCTGCTGGCGATTTCAGAAGATGTCCGCGTGCTGCTGGTCAAGCTCGCCGACCGCCTGCACAATATGCGCACCCTCGACCACATGCCGGAGGCCAAGCGCCTGCGCATCGCCGAGGAGACGATGGATATCTACGCGCCGCTGGCCGGCCGCATGGGCATGCAAGGCATGCGCGAGGAGCTGGAAGAGATCGCCTTCCGCTTCATCAATCCGGAAGCCTATCGCGCCGTCACCGCACGGCTTGCCGAAATCTTCGAGCGCAACAAGGGCGTGCTGACGGACATCGAAAAGGCGCTGTCCACGCTGTTCGAGAAGCATGCGATCAACGCCGGCGTGAAGAGCCGGCAGAAGAAGCCGTGGTCGGTGTTCCGCAAGATGGAGGCCAAGGCGCTGTCCTTCGAGCAGCTCTCGGATATTTTCGGCTTCCGCGTCGTCGTCGACACGGTCGAGGATTGCTACCGGGCGCTTGGCGCCATCCACACCGCGTGGTCGATGGTGCCGGGCCGCTTCAAGGACTACATCTCGACGCCGAAGCAGAACGATTATCGGTCGATCCACACCACCATCGTCGGCCCGTCGCGCCAGCGTGTCGAGCTGCAAATCCGCACCCGAGAGATGAACAAGATCGCCGAATACGGCGTCGCTGCCCATTCGATCTACAAGGACACCGGCGGCAAGACGAATGGCGCCGCCCACGCGATTTCGAAGGAAACCAACGCCTACGCCTGGCTGCGGCGCACCATCGAGCAGCTTGCCGAGGGCGACAATCCCGAGGATTTCCTCGAAAATACCAAGCTGGAGCTGTTCCAGGACCAGGTGTTCTGCTTCACCCCGAAAGGCATGTTGATTGCGCTGCCGCGCGGCGCGACGCCGATCGATTTCGCCTACGCGGTGCACACTGATGTCGGCGACACCTGCGTCGGTGCCAAGGTCAACGGCCGCATCATGCCGCTGATGACGGAGCTGAAGAACGGCGATGAGGTCGAGATCATCCGCTCCAAGGCGCAGGTGCCGCCGGCGGCATGGGAATCGGTCGTCGTCACCGGCAAGGCGCGCTCGGCCATCCGCCGTGCCACCAAGAACGCCATCCGCAAGCAATATTCGGGTCTCGGCATCCGCATCCTGGAACGCGCCTTCGAGCGTGCCGGCAAGACCTTCACCAAGGAGAGCCTGAAGCAGGTGCTGCACAGGCTGGCGCGCAAGGACATCGAGGATGTGCTGGCCTCCGTCGGGCGCGGCGAGCTCGCCTCCACCGACGTCATGAAGGCGGTATTCCCTGACTACAAGGATGAGCGCGTCACCACGGCCGTCCCCAAGCCGCGCGAGGAGGGCTGGTCGAAGATCCGCAATGCCGCCGGCATGTTGTTCCAGATTCCGGGTCGTGCCGCGCGCAAGGACAAGGACCAGCCACGCGATGGCGCCGTGCCGATCCGCGGCGTGCGCGGTGATCTGCCGGTGCGCTTCGCGCCGGAAGGGGCAGTGCCTGGCGATCGCATCGTCGGCATCGTCCAGCCGGGCACCGGCATCACCATCTATCCGATCCAGTCGCCGGCGCTGCAGGCGTTCGACGACCAGCCCGAGCGCTGGATAGACGTGCGCTGGGACATCGACGAGCGCACCAAGGAACGCTTTCCGGCGCGTGTCTCGGTCACCGCCATCAACGCGCCGGGGTCACTCGCCGATATAGCGCAGGTGGTTGCCTCGAACGACGCCAATATCCATACGCTGTCGATGGTGCGCACTGCGCCCGACTTCACCGAAATGCTGATCGATCTCGAAGTCTGGGATCTCAAGCACCTCAACCGGCTGCTGTCGCAGCTCAAGGACAATTCGAGCGTCAGCGACGCAAGACGCGTCAATGGCTAGATCATGCTCCGGTTTCGGACAAAGTCATGGTCAATCAAAAAGAGGCAGACATGAACACCGATGAAGTGCTGGGCATTTTCCGCGAGGCGGGTGCTGTTCTGGAAGGGCATTTCATTTTGACCTCGGGCCTGCGCAGTCCGGTCTTCCTGCAGAAGGCGCGCGTGTTCATGCATGCCGACAAGACCGAGCTACTGTGCAAGGCGCTGGCGGAGAAAATCCGCGCAGGCGTGCCTGGCAAGATCGACTATGTCGTAGGCCCGGCGATCGGCGGGCTGATCCCAGCCTACGAGACCTCGCGCCATCTCCGCGTGCCGGCGATCTGGGTCGAGCGGGAAGGCGGCGAGTTCCGCTTGCGCCGCTTCGAGATCGCCAGGGGTTCGCGTGTCGTCATCGTCGAGGACATCGTCACCACTGGCCTGTCGATCCGAGAGACCATCGAGTGCCTGCGCGATCTTGGCGCCGAGGTAGTGGCCGCGGCCTGCATCATCGACCGTTCGGCTGGCAAGACCGATGTCGGTGTGCCGCTCATCGCGCTGGCCGAGTATGAGGTCCCGGCCTATCCGGCCGACCGGCTGCCGCCGGAGCTTGCCGCCATCCCGGCGATCAAGCCCGGCAGCCGCAACATCTGACGGGGCATTTTTTTCGCCCAACAGTGTGCGGCGGTTTTGGGGAAAGCGACATGCGTGAAGACAAATTGGAAATGATCACCGGCATCGATCATTTCGTGCTGACGGTCGCTTCGCTGGAAGTGACCTGTGAGTTTTACCAGCGCGTGCTGGGTTTTGAGCGCATCGACGCGGCGGATCGGCCGACGGCGCTGGCTTTCGGTACCCATAAGATCAATGTGCATGAGGTCGGCCGCACTTTCGAGCCGAAGGCGAAGTCGCCGGCTCCGGGCTCGAGCGATTTCTGCCTGGTCACGGACGGGCCACTGGATGAGGTCCGTGCCCGGCTCGCGGCCAATGGTGTGGCGGTGGAACTCGGTCCGGTTGAACGTATCGGGGCCCGCGGTCCGATGATGTCGGTCTATTTCCGCGACCCGGACGGCAATCTGGTCGAGGTCAGCGAATACCTGCCGTAGCGCTGGTGCTCTTCGAAAAAGCGACTGCCAGTTTTCCTTAAATTCGCCGCGATTGTCCAATGTTCGAAGCATGAACCACCCCGAGGGGCGGCGACGAGTGCGCATCGGACAGACGGTGCTTGGTTGTTCTTCTGTCAGCGCGTCGTTATATCATGCTTGCGATTGCCATTGGGTGATCGTCAAGCGCAAGATGTGGCTGCCACGCCCGGCTAAGGTGCCGTTGCGGGAGCCGTGGAACGGGAACAGAGTGCTTTTTCGACGCCGCAAGCCTGATGGCCTTTACGAGCGGGTGCGTACCTACCTTTGGCCGCGCCGCTCATTTTCGCGCTCGCTTCAGTATTTTTCCAAGCGCATCCTGCGGCTGAAGGCCACACCGCATGCGGTGGCGGCCGGCGTTGCAGCCGGGGTCTTCGCTTCATTCTTTCCCGTCGGTTTCCATTTCATCATCGCTGCCCTCCTGTGCTGGGTGATCGCCGGCAATCTGGTGGCGGCCGCTCTCGGCGCGGTTTTTTTCGGCAACCCCCTGACCTTCCCGTTGCTATGGGGGGCGTCGTGGGAAACGGGCAAGCTCATCCTGCATGACCGCTTGCCGACGCATGGGCCGCCGGCACTTCTGGGCGAGATGTTGCACAACCTCTCCTTCGCGCAATTGTGGAAACCGGTCCTTGAACCGATGCTGATAGGCGCGGTTCCGCTCGGGCTCGCCTTCGGGCTGCTGTTCTACGCCATCACGCGCTGGGGCATGAACGCTTTCCGCGAACAGCGACGCAAACGTCTGGCCGAGCGCGCAAGCCGGCATGCGCAATCGTCCCATTCCGGCGCAAGCATCGGTTCCACCGCGCGATGATCATCGGCATCGGCAGCGACCTGATCGACATCAGACGCATCGAGAAATCGCTGGAGCTTCACGGCCAGCGCTTCATCCAGAGAATCTACACCGAGGTCGAACAGGCACGTTCGGACAATCGAGGCGCCCGCGCGGCCTCTTATGCCAAACGCTTCGCCGCCAAGGAGGCCTGCGCCAAGGCGCTGGGCACCGGTATGGCGCAGGGGGTGTTCTGGCGCGACATGGGTGTCGTCAACCTGCCCAGTGGCGCGCCGACCATGGCTCTGACGGGAGGAGCGCAGGCCAGGCTGGACAAGATCCTGCCAAACGGCCATCGGGCGGCAATCCACCTCACCATCACGGATGATTTCCCGCTCGCTCAAGCCTTTGTGATCATCGAGGCGCTGCCCGTCGAAGAAGCGCCACATTGATTGCCTCTGACGACCGGCATTGACGTTGCCCAGCGCGCGCCGAGACTCTATACCATCCAACGCACAATCGAGGACGACATGAGCGTGGCTGAAAAATCCGAGAAGAAATCCGGCGGGCTTGGCGAGACCGTCAGCGTCATCGTCCAGGCGCTTTTGCTCGCCCTGGTCATCCGCACGCTGCTGTTCCAGCCTTTTTCGATCCCGTCGGGATCAATGCGGCCGACGCTTCTTGAAGGCGACTATCTGTTCGTCACCAAATGGTCCTATGGCTATTCGCGGTACTCGCTGCCTTTCGGCCCCGACATCTTTTCGGGCCGTATCTGGGGCGCCGAGCCGAAGCGTGGCGACGTGGCGGTGTTCAAGTTCCCGCCTGATCCGTCCGTCGACTACATCAAGCGCGTTGTCGGCCTGCCGGGTGACAAGATCCAGGTCAAGGACGGCCAGCTGTTCATCAACGGCGTCGGCGTGCCGCGCGTGAAAACAGGCCAGATCGACAATCCCGACATCACCGAGGAATCGCGCCCGATCGATGTCTATCGTGAGACCTTGCCCAACGGCGTCAGCTACGACACGCTCGACCTGAATTCGAACTCGATCGGCGACAACACCCGCGAATTCGATGTGCCGCCCGGCCACTATTTCATGATGGGCGACAACCGGGACAATTCCGCCGACAGCCGTTTCACCGTCGGCTACGTTCCCGCGGAAAATCTGGTTGGCCGTGCCAATCTTGTTTTCTTCTCGATCGCCGGCAAGGCGAGCCCTCTCGAAATCTGGAAATGGCCGTCGCTGATGCGCGCTTCGCGCCTGTTCCACTTCGTCAATTGATGGCTTTGAAGCGTCCGACAGGCGAAACTCTGGCCGGTTTGGTAAAAGCCAAGACCGGCCACGTCTTCAAGGATATCCGCTTGCTCGAGACCGCCTTGACGCATTCCAGTGCGGTCAAGGCCGCCACCAACAACCAGCGTCTTGAATTTCTTGGCGACCGCGTGCTCGGGCTTGTCGTCGCCGATATGCTTTTCGAAAAATTTCCCGATGCGCCGGAAGGTGAAATCGCGCCGCGCTTCAATGCGCTGGTTGATGCACGGACATGCTCCGAGATCGGCATCGAAATGCAGCTGGAGGATCTGGTCCGCGCCGATTCTGCCTTGAAGATGCGGTCGCGTGGCTCGGGCGGAAACTATCTGGCGGATGCGGTCGAAGCCCTGATCGCGGCGGTTTACGTTGACGGTGGCATCGAGGCCGCGCGGCGGTTTGTCCTGCGCTACTGGGAACCGCGCTCGAATACGGTGATCACAAAGCCGCTCAATCCGAAATCCGATCTGCAGGAATGGATTGCCAAGACCAGCGATATCAGACCCGAATACGTGATCGAAAAACGCGAAGGCCCGGACCACCAGCCCGTCTTCACCGTGTCCTTGCAGGTCCGCGGCTTTGCGCCGATAAGCGGTACTGGCGGCTCCCGCAGGGTTGCCGAAGAAGCGGCGGCTTCGGCATTTCTTGTGCGCGAAGGCGTCTGGGCCACCACATCGGCCCAAAAATCGGAGGGCGCGCGACCCTCCAGTGAAGGGAGTGCGGCATGACCGCTACCGAAGAGCCGGCGACCGCAGCCGCCGCCACGCATTCCGGTTTTGTCGCGCTGATCGGCGCGCCCAATGCGGGCAAGTCGACGCTGGTCAACCAATTGGTGGGCGCCAAGGTGTCGATCGTCACCCACAAGGTGCAGACAACCCGCGCCATCGTGCGCGGCATCGCCACGCATGACAATGCGCAGATCGTTTTTGTCGACACGCCCGGCATCTTCAAGCCGAAGCGGAGGCTCGACACGGCGATGGTGACCACCGCCTGGGGCGGGGCCAAGGACGCCGACATCGTGCTGCTTTTGATCGATGCCGAACGCGGCATCAGGGGCGACGCCGACGCCATCCTCGAACGGCTGAAGGATGTGCGCCAGCCAATGGTGCTGATCCTCAACAAGGTCGACCGCGTCAAGCACGAAGCGCTGCTCGCTCTGTCGGCGGCAGCGAACGAAAGGGTGCCGTTCAAGCGCACCTTCATGGTGTCGGCGCTGACCGGTTCCGGCTGCAAGGACGTGCTCGATTATCTGGCCGAGGCTCTACCGGTCGGCCCCTGGTACTATCCGGAAGACCAGATCTCGGACCTGCCGATGCGCCAGCTCGCGGCCGAGATCACGCGCGAGAAGCTGTATCTAAGGCTGCATCAGGAACTGCCCTATTCCTCGCATATCGAGACCGAGAAATGGGAAGAGAAGCCGGATGGCTCGGTGCGCATCGACCAGACCATCTATGTCGAGCGCGACAGCCAGAAGAAGATCGTTCTTGGCCACAAGGGCGAGACAATCCGCGCCATCGGCCAGGCGGCACGCATGGAGATAGCAGGCATCCTCGAACAGAAGGTGCACCTGTTCCTTTTCGTCAAGGTGCGCGAGAACTGGGGCGACGACCCTGAGCGCTATCGCGAGATGGGGCTCGAGTTTCCGCGCTAGGCTCGATGGTCAGCAAGCCGAACATCGACATAGCGCTTGTCAGCCGATTGATCGCCACGCAGTTTCCCCGTTGGAAGAAGCTTGCGGTCAGGCCCGTCGAGTTTGGCGGCTGGGACAACAGAACCTTTCATCTCGGCGACGAGATGACCGTGCGGCTGCCAAGCGCCGCGGCCTATTCCCTGCAGGTGGAAAAGGAGCATCGCTGGCTGCCGAGGCTCGCACCTCTGTTGCCGCTGCCGATCCCGGTGCCGCTGGCGATGGGAGTTCCGGCCGAAAGCTATCCCTGGCACTGGACTGTTTACCGCTGGATCGAAGGCGAGACGGCAGAGCGCGAGCGTATCGCCAGCTTGCCGCGATTCGCGACCGACCTGGCCGCGTTCCTGGTCGCCTTGCAAATGATCGATGCCACTGGCGGACCGGCGCCGGGACAACACAACTTCTTTCGCGGCGGAGCACTCAGCGTCTACGATGGCGAAACCCAGCAAGCGATTGCAGCCCTCGACGGCAAGATCGATACGGTCGCAGCCCGCGCGGTGTGGGAGGCAGCACTTGCCGCGCCATGGCACGGTGCGCCGGTCTGGTTCCACGGCGACGTCAGTTGGGGAAACCTGCTGGTCAGGCAAGGCCGGTTGGGCGCGGTGATCGACTTCGGAACCTCCGGCGTTGGCGATCCCGCCTGCGATCTGGCGATTGCCTGGACATTGTTTGAAGGCAAAAGCCGGGAGGCGTTTCGCGCCGGCCTTCCAGCCGATGAGGCGATGTGGGCGCGTGGTCGTGGCTGGACGCTTTGGAAGGCGCTGATCACGGTAGCTGGACAGATCGACGTCAACCCTGTCGAGGTTGAAAAATCCCGTCATGTGATCGATGAGGTGCTTGCCGATCACGCGCGGCGGGGGTGAGGCGCCAAACGTTCAAGGCGCTCTCGCCCACCAGATCCTGATCCTGTCGCCGATCCATCCGCCCCCGTATGGCGCGACCAGGGACATTCTGGCCGAGGCGATGCTTTCCCGGACATATGCGTGCCCACCCGCCTGATCGAGGCGGGGGGGAGCGCATCGCCTGCGTCGTTCAGGTCGACTGAGAGGGCGTCACGGAGGAATCGTTTTTCAACGGCTGGCTGCTGTCACAATCGGCGACACGACGGCACTCCAGGAAGTTTCGACCGCCTTGGAGGGGGCAGACACCCTTGGAAGCGTCATCCCGCTTTTCGCCTCGGTATCAGAGCGGGATTTGCAGATGGGCGTTATCTGGCAACAGAAGGGGAGGCGGCAAGAATCGAATAAATTTCGACGGAATTGAGGTATATTTTGCGTATTATGCGGCCATTTTGGAAATATAACACGTTATCAGTATAGTTAGACGCGAAAGTATCCGTATATATATCTAATAAATGACATTGTGCCATTTGTGCCTCTCGTCGGATTATCAAGTGTTATTTGTGCAACACGGCATTAATCTGTTTGGGGAATTGTCATTATTCCGGAAATCGTCATTGAAGGCAGATGATCGATGGGTATGTTCGCCGCTGAAAAGGGCGAGCGGTGTGAGCCTTTTTCGTTGTGGGGGTGAGGCGGGAAAACATTGCCGCCAGCCACAAATCCGAAGCCATTTATAACTATGACTGGAGAGGTCAGAAAATGAACATCAAGAGCCTCCTTCTCGGCTCAGCCGCGGCCCTGATCGCGGTCAGCGGCGCGCGCGCCGCCGACGCTGTCGTCGTCGCCGAACCGGAACCGGCCGAATACGTCAAGATCTGCGACGTCTACGGCGCCGGTTACTTCTACATTCCGGGCACCGAGACCTGCCTGCGCATCGGCGGCTACCTCCGCTACGACATGGGCGTCGGCGATTCCGGCGCGCTGGATGGCGCCAATAACGTTGCCGATCACATGGACGGCGATAGGAACGACACCTACTACAAGAACATGCGCTTCACGCTGAGGACTTATACCGGCCAGGAAACCGAGCTCGGCACATTGAAGACCTTCACCGAGACCCGCTTCCAGTTCGGCAACTCTTCCGGCGACTATACCGGTGACGGCACCGGCTGGCAGGCCGGCAACAAGGCCACCACCCTCAACTTCGCCTGGATCCAGCTCGGTGGCCTGCGCGTCGGTAAGGATGAAACGGTATACGACCAGTTCATCGGCTATGCCGGCAACGTCATCCAGGACACGCTCATCCCGTATGGTGTCAAGGATACCAATCTCATCAGCTACTACTTCGACGCAGGCAGCGGCTTCACGGGCGTGGTCTCGCTCGAAGAAGGCACCGCCGTCAACACGATCGACAGCTATGTTCCGCATGTCGTCGGCGGTTTGAAGTACAAGGGCGACTGGGGTGCGATCACCGGCGTCGTGGCCTATGACAGCAATTATGAGGAAGTGTCCGGCAAGGTCCGTTTGGACGTCAACGTCAGCAAGGAACTGACGCTGTTCGTCATGGGCGGCTACGGCACCAACGACAACATCAACGACTTCGGCACAGGCCGTACCCAATACAAGCCATGGGGCGGAAACTGGGCGATCTGGGGCGGCGGCACCTACAAGTTCAACGACAAGACCTCGTTCAACGCCCAGGTCTCCTATGACGACTGGAAGAACCTCGGCGTCGCGGCCAACGTGGCCTATACCATTGTGCCCGGCTTTACGATCACGACTGAAGTCGATTACCTCAATGCAGGAAAATTCGACGACTTGGACTTCAACAACTGGACGAAGGCCGACAAGAAGAGCAGCGTCGGCGGCATCGTTCGCTTCCAGCGCAATTTCTAACGGATCGACTGACCCCACCAGCCCGCCCGCAGCACATCGCTGCGGGCGGTTTTTTATGCATTGGCATGAGAGTTACCCGGGGGCCAAGCCCATACCTTGATTTCGCCACCCGATCGGTGAAAAGCTCCTGAAATGGAATGGCGCGACGAGGGAATCATTCTCGGCACCCGCAAGCATGGCGAAACCAGCGCCATTCTCGAGGTGTTGACGCGAGCGCATGGCCGTCATCTCGGCCTTGTTCGTGGCGGCCGTTCGCGCAAGCAGCAGCCTGTGCTCCAGCCCGGCAACCGTGTCGACCTGTTGTGGCGAGCGCGCCTTGACGAGCACCTCGGCACGTTCCAGGCCGAGGCGATCGAGATGAACGCAGCCCGGTTGATGGACAGCGCCGTCGCCGTCTACGGATTGCAGACCATGGCCGCGCATCTGCGCCTGCTGCCCGAGCGCGACGCGCATGAAGGTCTCTACGAAACGCTTGCCGTGATGATCGTCCATCTCGACGACGCCGACGTTGCCGGCGAACTGGTGGCGCGCTTCGAGCTTCTGGTGCTGGACGAACTCGGGTTCGGCCTCGATCTCAGTCAATGTGCCGCCACCGGCACGCGACAGGACCTGGCCTATGTCTCACCGAAGTCGGGACGTGCGGTATCGCGCGAAGCCGGTTTGCCGTGGCGCGACAAGATGCTGGCTCTGCCGGCCTTCCTGCAGCGCGGCTCCGGCCTGCGCGCCGATGCGGCTGATGTCGACGACGCCTTCCGGCTCACCGGCTTCTTCTTCAACCGCCACGTCTATGAGCCGCGCGGCATCGAGCCGCCGGACGCTCGTACCGGCTTCCTCGCCGCCTTGCGCAAACATCACGCGCGCGGCAAGGCCATAGCTGGCGAAGACGCAGCCAGAGAAATCATCACATGAGCGAGGTCGAACTTTATCCTGGCCGGGTCTCACCGCTCGGCTTCGGCACCATTCCGCACGCCGACATCCTGAAATACACCGGTTTGGAATTGCTGCAGCGCATCGTCGACGGCAAGTATCCGGCGCCGCCGATTTCCTTCCAGCTGAATTTCACTCTCACCGAAGTCTCGGAAGGGCGCGCTGTCTTTCGTGGCATGCCGAGCGAGCGCCATCTCAATCCGCTGGGCAGCGTGCATGGCGGCTGGGCGGCGACGCTGCTCGATTCGGCACTGGCCTGTGCCGTGCAGACGCTGCTCGAAAAGGGCGAGGCCTATACCACGGCGGAGTTCAAGGTGAATTTGACGCGTCCCATCACGCCGAAGACCGGCGAGGTGGTGTGCGAGGGCAGGGTTGTTCACAAGGGCCGCACGTTGGCGGTGTCGGAAGCGACGCTGAAGGATGCCGGCGGCAAGCTGCTGGCTTTCGGCACCGAAACATGCTCGATCTTTCCGGCCGCCAATCTGGCGGCGCGTTGACTGGCGGCGCATTGAGTTTTCCGAGCTTGGATTTTCTGGCCGTTTGGCCGCCGCATTTGAATGTCAGTAAGACGAATGTCAGTGAAAACTGGCCTGGTTTGGGGGAACCGCCATGTTTGAAAGCCTGATCGGCCTTGTCGCCATCATCGCCTTGTTCGTCATCATTTCGCGCCAGCAGAGCCGCATCGGCCTTGTCGAGCGCGAGCTTGGCGCACTGCGCAGCCTTGTGCTCTCGGGAGCCGTTCCGCCTGCGGCCAGGCCGTCCGAACAGGCGGTGGCCGACAACGCGCCCGCCGATATGGCTCCGGACGCAGCGGCCGCGGCCGATATTGTCCCGCCGGAGGTAAGCGCAGCGGTCACAGCCCCGGCGCCAGCCACGGACACGGAAGACTCGACCGGCGAGATCGTCTCCGGGCCGTGGACCGCTGCAGAACCGGCACCGAAGGCAGTGGAACCTGCGGAGCTTCCCGCAGCGGCGAAAGCCGCCCGCCAATCCGATGTCGAAACCGCGCTCGGTACCCGCTGGGCGGTCTGGGTTGGCGGCATCGCGCTGGCGTTGGGCGGCCTGTTCCTGATCCGCTACACCATCGAGGCCGGCATTTTCGGTCCCGGCGTGCGGCTGGCCATGGCCGGCGTGCTCGGCCTGGTGCTGGTCGCCGGCGGCGAGTTCATCCGGCGCACCGGCTTCAAGGTGCCGGTGCAAGAGGCCGCCGGCGCTTATATTCCAGCGATCCTGACTGCTGCCGGTGCCTTCATCCTGTTCGGCACCGTCTATGCCGCGCATGGCATTTACGGCTTCATCGGCCCGGCACTCGCCTTCACGCTGCTCGGCGTCATCGGTGTGGCGACGATCGCGGCAGCCCTGGTCCATGGCCAGGCGCTGGCCGGCATCGGCCTTGTCGGCGCCATGGTGACGCCGGTGCTGGTCGCCTCGCAGGCACCCAATCCCTGGGCGCTGTTCGGCTATCTCGCGATCGTGCTTGCCGCGACCGGCGTCATCGCCCGCATGCGCGATTGGAAATTACTGATGGCGGCTGCCTTTTTCGGCGCCGGTGTCTGGACCATCCTCTATATGACCGATGCGCCGGGGGCGAACCTCTCTGCCATTCTGTTCATCGACGCCGTCACGCTGGCCGTGCTCGCCCTTGTCTGGCTCGCTCGCCGTGACGACGAACCTGGACCAGCCAGGGCTTTCGACTGGCCGTCCATCGTGCCTGGCCTGTTCGTCGCATTCTCGGCGCTGGGCCTGTCGGTCGACCCGGCCTTCGCTGCCGCCGGCTACGCCTTGCCAGGCGCGGTGGTGATCGCCGCGATGGTGGGGGTCGCGCTTTATCGTCCGCTGGCGCTGCCGCTCCTCTATGCCGCGGGACTGGTCACGGTGCTGATCTATCTCGGCATCATCCCGCCAACCTCGATCGCTTCCGATTTTTCCAGCGGCGCCTTGGGCGTCGACGGACTGCCGGTGGCCACGTCCAACGCGCTGACCTTGCGCATCGGCATCGTACTCGGCTTGGTCTTCATCGGCGCCGGCTTCTGGGCCGCTCGCCGGTTCGCCGCCGGCACACAGATCCGCGCGGCCTCATGGGCAGCGTGGGGCGTCATCGTCCCGCTTGTCGTCCTGCTGGCGCTCTGGTTCACATTCGGCAATCTCGACCGTGATCTTGTCTACGCCGCCGCAACGGCACTGCTGGTCGTCATTTTCGCCGCCGGCGGCGAGTGGATCGCGCGGGCCGAGGAGCCGCCGCTCAAGGGCGGTGTCGCGGTGTCGTTTGCCCTGGGCGGCGCGGCCATCGCCGGGCTGCTGCTGATGCATATGGCTTTCGATTCCGGCTGGACCACCATCCTGCTCGGTGCGGCGGCCATCGTGCCGGCGCTGACCACGCGCTGGCGCGCCTATCCGGTGCTCGGCTGGATTTCGGTCGGCGCGGTGATCGCGGTGCTTGGCCGCGTCGCTTTCGACCCGACCATCGTCGGTGCCGGGTTCCTGTCGACGACGCCGGTATTCAACTGGCTGCTGCCAGGCTACGGCGTGCCGGCACTGGCCTTCGGCTTTGCCGCCTGGCAGCTTGCGCGCACCACGAATGGCCGGCCGCGCCTTGCCATGGAGGCGGCTGCGGCGCTGTTTGCGCTGCTCACGCTCGCTATGCTGGTGCGCCACGCCATGCACGGCGGCGTCATCGACACGGGTGCCATGACGCTCGCCGAACAGTCGATCTACACCCTGATCGCCATCGGCGCCGGCGCCATCCTGGTCGCCATCGACATGCGCTCGCCAAGCTCGGTGCTGCGCTATGGTTCGATGGCCGCCGGTGTGGCCTCGGTCGCCTTCATCATTGTCAGGCACTTCGTCGTGCTGAATCCGCTGTTGTCAGACGAATCGACAGGCCGGATCCCGGTGTTCAACCTGTTGTTCCTCGCCTATCTCCTGCCTGCGGTCGCCGCCGGGGGACTGGCGCTCTACGCCAGGGACAAGCGGCCGAAATGGTATGCGCAGATGCTGGCCGTGGTGGCTGCCGTGCTTGCCTTCGCCTATGCCACGCTGTCGGTGAGGCGCCTGTTCAAGGGCGAGTTCATCGGCTTGTGGAGCGGCCTCGGCCAGTTGGAAACCTATACCTACTCGGCGCTTTGGCTGGTGATTGGCGTTGCGCTCCTCACAGCCGGTGTCTGGTTGAAATCGCAGGTGCTGCGCGTCGCCTCGGCCGCGCTGATCGCGATCGCCGTGCTGAAGGTCTTCATCTTCGACATGTCGGAGTTGGAAGGCGTGCTGAGGGCGCTGTCGTTCATCGGCCTTGGCGCCGTGCTGATCGGCATCGGCCTGTTTTATCAGCGGCTTTTGACGCGGGCGGCGCGGGAAAACGGATAAAGGCAAGCAAGAACAATAAGATTTCACCCCGACCGGGAATAAATCGGCACTAGCCAGCGTTGTTGCATTGCTTGGGTGACCGGGGCGGGAGACCGCTTCGCGCTGGCCGCTTGCGCCGTGCCCGGAAGGCGCGTTCAATTGGGATCAATAAGGGCGACCTCGAAACCAGCGGTCATGGACGAAAAGAAGGCAGCAATCCTTGGCGAAATACCG
>NZ_RZTB01000095.1:0-23677 GCF_003997735.1 Mesorhizobium sp. M7A.F.Ca.MR.148.00.0.0
CGCAAAACAGCAAGATTTTCGGGCCGTGGCCGCCATTGGAGACATTGAAGACATTGAAGACATTGTCCTGCAAAGGCTCGACAGTGTAGCTTTCGATCGGCACGGCAGGAATGCCAGGCGCGCTGGCAACGACATGCTCGGCGCCGCGCGGCAAGAGCAACGCATCGCCGGGTGTCAGCTCAATCCATTCTCCGGCTGGCGAGAACAGCCAGCATCCGCGGCGGCCAATGAAGTGAAATCTTGCTGCCTTCTGGGCAGGAAACAACACGGCCCATGGCTCTGAAAGTTCGCAGCGGCCATAGTCGACGCCATCAAGCCGCAATGCGCGCAAGATGTCGGTGAGCGGACCCTCCGAGGCCGGCAAGGCAGTCTTGGGCGAGGTGAAAACCATGCGGATTTTTCTAGAGCAGTTCATCGTTTAACGGAAACGTTGAACCGCTCTATCTCTTTGTTTTGACGCAATTCCGGACGGAAAAACCGCTTCACACTTTTCCTGGAATTGCTTTAGCCTGGAATCGCCAGTCCGTCACGGCTCCATGCGTCGGCTCAGGGCAATGAACTCGGGTCAACGGGTTCCTTCGGAGCTTTCGCCAGGCGTAGGGACGGAGCATCAAACGAAAACCCGCCTGTGCGGCGGGTCACTGGCGCAAATCAGCACCATAGACAGAAATGTAGCATAGCTGAGGTCACCGAGTCAAGAAAAAATTCCTATCGCGAAAAGCTGCCGGCAAAAAAGCTGCCGGGACCGCCGAACTGCCTTTGGCAAGCTGAGTTCGAAACCCTGTGCGTCAGCTGGCCTGGCGGATATCGGCCTGTTCCTCGCCCCGGAGATGGCTGCGCGCCAAGCCGATGACGCGCTTGAAGGCGCGGCTGAAGGCGACATCGGATCATAGCCGAGACGCCAAGAACCATCACGGTTTTCGGGCCGGCGCCGTTGTGATGGCAGCGACGAAGCGGTTCAGGCTGTCCTCGACATAGGCGGCCACTTCGATGGCCGGGTCAAAGCTCCACCACAGCAACGAGCCTTGCCAATGCGAGGCCATCAGCAGGCCGATGTCGCGTGGCGGGTTGGGCGTCTTGGCAAAACAGGCTGCAAGTGTGTCGCACAGGAACGCCTTCCAGGCCGCACCCCGCGCCCTGAGCACGGGATCGCGCAGATCCTCGCGCAGGACAAGCAGGCCTTCGGCATAGGATTCGATGCCGCCATAGAATTGCGACAGCGCCACCAGCAACGCGACCGCACCAGTGGGGGTTCTGGGAACGGCGGCTGCCAGCTTTCTGGTGTTCTCGTCGAGACCGTCCCAGGCGTGCAGCAAAGTGCGCTGTTTCAGCTGCGCCTTGTTCTTGAAGCGCTGCACCAGCGTTGCACCGGAGAGACCGCAGGCCTTTGCCAGACGCTCGAAGGTGAGTGCTTCGGGACCATGCTCGTGGATTAGCCGGTGCGCGGTCTCCAGCACCTGCTCGTCGGACTGGGTTTTTGGCCGTGTCATCTTGACATCCCGATATAACCGAATGATCATTTATATATATGGCGCGAACAGCACAAGCCAGCCTTGTCTGATCGATGAGACCGTTTTTGGGAGAGTTCAATGACGCTGCAAGGGAAAGTTGCTCTGGTCGCCGGCGGGACGCGCGGCGCCGGACGGGGCATAGCGATCGAACTCGGCGCAGCCGGCGCCACCGTCTATGTCACCGGGCGCAGCACGCGCGCCCAGCAATCCGAATATGCCCGGCCCGAAACCATCGAGGAAACAGCGGAACTGGTCTCGGCGAACGGAGGCAAGGGCATCGCCGTTCAGATCGATCATCTGGTGGCCGACGATGTGCGCAAACTGGTCGAGCGCATCCGCACCGAACAAGGCCGGCTCGACATACTGGTGAATGACATCTGGGGTGGCGAGAAACTGTTCGAGTGGGACAAACCGGTCTGGGACCACAATCTGGACAATGGCCTGCGCATGCTGCGGCTCGGCATCGACACGCATCTGATCACCGCGCACCATGCGCTGCCGCTGTTGATCGAACGTCCGGGCGGGCTGCTCATCGAAGTCACAGACGGCACGGCCGAATACAATGCCGATCACTACCGGCTGTCGCCATTCTACGATCTCGCCAAGGTCGCGGTGACGCGCATGGCATGGGCGCATGCCCAGGATCTCGCCAAACACGACGCAACGTCCGTGTCGCTGACGCCCGGCTGGCTGCGTTCGGAGATGATGCTGGAAGCCTTTGGCGTGAGCGAGGGCAATTGGCGCGACGCCACCGCTGAGGTGCCGCATTTCGTCATTTCCGAGACGCCACGTTTCGTCGGCCGCGCCGTTGCGGCTTTGGCGGCGGATCCGGACCGCTCGCGCTGGAACGGACAGTCGCTGTCCAGCGGCGGGCTGGCGCAGGTCTACGGCTTTACCGACCTCGACGGCTCACAGCCCGACGCCTGGCGTTATGTTCCCGAGGTTCAGGACGCCGGCAAGCCCGCCGATGCGACGGGCTATCGATAGGTAATTGGTTCCTGCGCAATTCCGGACGGAAAACCGCTGCGCACTTTTCCTGGAATTGCGTCAGGCGGACCGCCCGTCGAAATCGAAGACCGACAGCGTCGAAGGGTCGAGATCGGCCACGCAGTTAATATTGATATAGGCGCTGCGTTCACGGCCCTCGCGGACATCCTCCGCAAAGGGATGGATGCCGCAAGCCCGGCAGAACCGGTGCGCGATGGCATGGTTGCCGAATGTGTAAGTGCCCAAATCGTCGCCCCAGGCCAGGACCCGCAAGGTCTCATGCGGGATGGCACACAGCAGGGCGCTCTTGCGCGCGCAGATCGAACAATTGCACCTGATGGCACCGGTCAGTTCGGCCTTGAATTCGAAGGCCACCTTGCCGCAGTGGCAGCTGCCTTTGTAGAGCATCGGGTTTTTCCTCGTATTCGACAGGGTGCAAAACTGCCTGCGCCGGGTTAAGTCTGGGCAAGCCATGCACTGGCCGCACCCCCTTAAGACGTTCAAGGCGTCCGGAGTCCGACACCGAAAATGCAATCCGTTCGTGATCATCTGGAAATCATTCTTGCGCGCCTCGCCGCCCGTGCCGGCGAAGAGCACGTGTTCAACAAGCTCTATGCCGAAGCCGCACGGGCCGCGGCTGATGCCAGCGATGCCCGCAAGCGGGCAAGTGTGACGCTAGGGCCGCTCGACGGCACCATCGTCTCGATCAAGGACCTGTTCGATGTCGCCGGCGAGCCGACCACGGCCGGTTCGCTGATGCGCAAGACCGCGGCGCCCGCCCAAAGCGACGCGGCAATCGTCAGCCGGCTGCGGCAGGCCGGCGCGGTCATCATAGGCAAGACCAACATGACCGAATTCGCATTCACCGCGATCGGCGACAACAGCCATTTCGGCACGCCTGGCAATGCCGTGGACGCCAGTCGCATTCCGGGCGGCTCTTCCTCGGGCGCAGGCGTTTCCGTCGGCGAGGGGACAAGCGAAATATCGATCGGTTCCGATACCGGCGGTTCGATACGCATACCGGCTTCACTCAACGGTGTCGTCGGCTTCAAGCCGACAGCGCGACGCGTGCCGCTCGCCGGCGTGTTCCCATTGTCCGCCACGCTGGACTCGATCGGGCCGCTTGCCCGAACCGTCGCCCAGTGTGCCGCCGCCGACGCCGTGATGGCCGGCGAGGTGCTGCCGACCGCGCTGGCGCCGATTGCCCTTGCAGGGCTTCGCATAGGCATTCCGCGCGGCGTCCTTTTCGAAGAGACGGAAGGCGAGGTGGCGACCGCGTTCGACCGCTGCCTTGGCAAGATCGAGCAGACAGGCGCGCGGATCGCCGACCTGTCGATCGACGATCTGCTTGCCGATTTGCGCGCGACGACCAAGCGTGGCTCGATCGCTGCGATGGAAGGGGCCGAAGTGCATGCCGACTGGCTGGCGTCAGGCGCGTCGGTGCCGGTCGACCCGCATGTCAGCGGACCTTTGTCGCGGGCGGCCATGCTGCCGACGCCTGTCTACATCAGGGCAATGCGCCGTCGCACAGCGCTCGTCGCCGCCATGGACGAGCGGCTGGCATCGGTCGATGTGCTGGCTCTGCCGACCACGCCGGTGACGGCGCCGACCATCGTCTCGATGGCTGACGGCGCCGAGCTGCGCGACCGCACCGAGGGCCTGCTGCTGCGCAACACGCAGGTCGCCAACCAGTTCGATCTCTGCGCGATCTCGCTGCCGATGCCGGGCACTCCGCTGCCGGCCGGCCTGATGCTGGTGGCGCGCAACGGGCATGACCGGCGCCTGCTGCGGATTGCCGCTGAAATAGAGCAGCTGCTTGGCGCGTGACCAGGGCTGGACTGAATATCAGTGCGACGAACAGTGCTTGCGTTCGCTGTCCTTGGCGGTCCGCACGATACGGGTCGCGACCAGCCAGGGCACGCTGTAGTCCTTGCCGGTGATGATCTGGGTGCGGTGCTCGATCGAACCCCTGACGACGATCTTGCCGGCATAAAGCGCGTCGGAAAGATCGGTTATCGCCTTGTCGGCCTGCGGCAATCCGCTTGGGTCGATAGAGACGCCCTTGATGATCGCCCCGGTGGCAAGGTCGAGTGCGCTGTTCGACGGGCACGGCGCCTTGAAGCAGCGCAGCCCGTTGTCGCAATAGACATAACTGCTCTCGGCCGCGAATGACGGCATGGCGCAGAGCGAACAAACGACGACTACCAGGGATGCGAGGCGTGGATCGGACATGACCCTCAGCGTCGCGACGAATTGGGGCGAAACCGCGATGCGTTACAGGTTCGCCGGAAACCGCCGCCGATAGTGATCGACCACTTCTGGATTGCGCAGATTGACCGGCAGCTTGTTGGCCAGCACCAGCAAGGCTTCGCCCGCCGCGCCGACGCCCATGCGCATCATCGATTCCTCGGTGATCCCGGCCATGTGCGGCGTGATGATGACATTGTCGAAGCCGAAATAGGGATGGTTCGACGGCAGCGGCTGTGTCGCAAAAACATCGAGCGCGGCACCGCCGATACGGCGTTTCTGCAACGCCTCGATCAGCGCATCGTCATCGATGACCGGTCCGCGCGACACGTTGATCAGCAGCGCATGCGGCTTCATGCGGGCGATCCGCTCACGGTTGATCAGGCCGCGCGTTTCCGGCGTCAGCGGGCAGCACAGAACGATGATGTCGCTCTGCTCGACGAGAGCGTCGATCGACAGGAAGCCGACCTTGTCCGGCGCCGGCTGCATGCTGCGCGTCGTTGCCACCACCTTCAGGTCGAAGCCGTGCGCCGCGATATGGCCGACCGCCTGGCCAACGGCACCAAGGCCAACGATGCCGATGGTCTTGCCGGCAAGCTCGATGTTGGAATTGGCGTGCTCGCGGCCGGCAAGCCAGCCTTTGGCGCGCAGGTCGCGGTCAACGACGCGGAAGTTGCGCAGCAAGGCGAGCGCCGCGAACATGACGTGCTCGGCAACCGAGCGGGCATTGACCGCCGGCACATTCGCCACCAGCACGCCGGCCGTCGCCGCTGCTTCCATCGGGATCATGTCGAGCCCGGCGCCATGACGGATTGCCGCCCGCAGCAGCTTTGCGCCGTCGAAAAGCTGTGGTGGCAGCGGCGCGCGCACGATGACGATGTCGGCATCTTTCGCCTCGGCGGCCAGCGTGGCCGGATCGATGGCGGAGGCGACGACGAGTTCTCCGGCGCCGGCCAGCATGGCCGAGGCGCGCGGGTGCAGGGCGTGGGTCGTGAGGATACGGGCCATGTCGGTCAAGCTTTTTCGAGCGCCGGGCTTTGAGGTTCCTCGCCATGGCCCTCGATCAGGCCTTTCCAGTAGCTCTCAGCCCCTTGCAAATGGGCGCTCATCAGCGCCTGGGCGAGATTGCCATCGCGGCGCAGCAGCGCCTCATAGATCTGGATATGCTCGGCATGCGAGCGCACGTTGCGCTCGGGGTCGTTGAAATAGATCGGCAGGCGCTGCTCGCCCATCATGTAGTAGACGCTGCAGACATTGTGGAAGACGCTGTTCTTGGTGGCGCGCACGATCTCGAGGTGGAATTCACGGTCTTCCCTGGCAAGCCCTTCGCCGGCGGCAATGCGCTCTTCCGAAGCTTTCAGTATCTCGCGCAGCCGCTCGAAATTCTCCTCGGTGGCGCGCGAACAGGCAAGTTCGGCCGCCTTGATCTCGTGGATCTTGCGCAGTTCGACCGTCTCGTAGATCTGGATCGGGTCGAGCGGCAGGCCCGCGCGGGCAAAGAGCGCCATGGCCTCCACGCTGGCCTGCTTGGTGTCGATGTAGATACCGGACTTGGCCCGGCGCTCGACGATGCGCATGGCCTCCAGGATGGCCAGCGCCTCGCGGATCTGGCCGCGGCTGACGGCGAAATGCTCCGCCAGTTCGCGTTCCGAAGGCGTTCGGCCGCTCTCCTTGTCCGAATGGGAGAACAGGTAGGCAGCGAGTTCCGCGAGGAGGTTCTTTTCTTTCATCGTCAACCGCGTTGCGCGTGCGCCTCCAGGAACCGCTCCGAAATGGTGAATCCCAGGCCCGGTTTTTCCGGGATCGCTATCATACCGTCCCTGGCTTCGACAGTCTCTTCGACCAGATCATGGATCATCGGGTTGGCGCCGAGCGAGTATTCGACGGTGAAACTCGACGGCGAGGCGGCGCAGACATGCAAGCCTGCGAAAAAACAGGGCGCGCCGGCCCACAGATGCGGCGCAAAGCGCAGATTGAAGGCGCTGGCGATGGTGCCGATCTTCATCGCCTCGCTGATACCGCCGCAGAAGGCGGGATCCGGCTGGAAAATGTCGGCGGCTTTCAGCACGGCGAGATCGCGGAAGGCATAGCGTGTCGCCTCGCTTTCGCCGGTGGCGATCGGGACGGCACCTGACGCCCGCACTTCAGCCATGCCGGGCTTGTCGTCGGCGATGATAGGCTCCTCGAACCAGGCGAGGTCCAGATCGTTGACGAGATGGATGAAGCGCTTGGCTTCGGCCACCGTGTAGGTGCCGTGCGCGTCGACCATCAGTTCGACATCGGGGCCGAGCGCCTGCCGTGCGGCCCGCACGCGGCCGGCCGAAATGTGCGCCGCGCCATCCATGGCGCCAACCCGCATCTTCAGCGCCTTGAAGCCGCCCTTGGCTATGTAGGATTTCAACTGCTCGCCGATGGCGTCGGCAGCCGCCCAGCCGCCGGACGCGTAAGCCGGCATGCGATCGAGCTTGCGGCCGCCCAGCAGCCGCCAGACCGGAACGCCAAGCGATTTGCCAAGAATGTCCCACAGCGCGATGTCGACGGCGCTGATGGCGGCGATGCTCATGCCGCGCCGCGCCAGTTGCGGCATGGCGTGGCCGCCGCGCGCTGCGCTGTCGTGGCGCACGCCATTGTAGAGCATCTCCCATATGACGCCGATGTCCGCCGGATCGCGACCGATCAGTTGCGGCCCGACCTCATGGTTCAGCATGTGGACGAGCGCACCGTAGCTGCCGGCACTGCCGGCGGCGTTCTTGCCTTCGCCCCAGCCGACCAGCCCGTCATCGGTCGCGATGCGCAGGATGGCGGCGTCGAAGGTCGTCACCTGACCGAAGTCGCTGCGGTGCTGCCGAGCGGCTTCGATCGGAACGCGGATCCACCAGGCTTGGACGGACTTGATACGCATATTCTTCCCCAGCCCCGCCGCCGGTCAGGGCGGAAGGGCGAATTTCCCAGAGGCAGTCGGCTACTTGATCAGCGGCAATAACGTTTCGGCGTTGATGCGCATCTGGTCGGTGTAGAACTTCTCGGTGAGCACGCTGGAGCCGTGGTCCTGGATGAACTTCAGCTGCTCGGGCGAGATGTCGACCGGATTGCGCTCGACCATGTCGGGATAGGGGGCTGCCGGCGTCCGGTCGACGGGCGCGACGAACTCGTTGGTCAGCGCGCCGTCATAGCCGATCTCGCGCAAGGTGGCGACGATCTTCGGCCAGTCGATCTGGCCGAGGCCGGCGGCAAACCGGTTGTTGTCGGCGACATGGAAGTCGAACAGGCGCTTTCCGGCCTGCCGGATCGCGTCGTAGACGTTAAATTCTTCCATGTGGATGTGGTAAGCGTCGAGGCACACGCCGCATTCGGGGCTGACCGCGTCAGCCAGCGCCAGTGCCTGGGCGCCGCGATTGAACAGATAGGTCTCGAAGCGGTTGAGGGGTTCGACAGCGATCTTGACGCCGACCTTCTTGGCGTGGGTGAAGCATTCACGGGTGGCGTCGACGACCCACTTCCATTCCTCTTCTTCGGTCCCGTCAGGCACGACCTTGCCGACGGTGGCCGGAACCAGCGTGATGATCTCGCCATCGAGTTCGCTGACCATGGTCAGCACGTCCTTGACATACTGAACGGAACGCTCGCGCTGGCCCTGGTTCCTGGCGGCAAGATTGCGCTCGCCCAGCATCAGGGTCACCGCGCCCCAGCAGCGAATACCATGCTCCTTCAGCAGCGCCCGGGTCTCCTTGGTCTTGTACTGCTCGGGCTCGCCGGAAATCTCGATCGACTCATAGCCGAATTTCTTGATGCGCTTGAGCGTCGTCTCCAAGGGTTCCGCGCGCATCCAGTTGTGCGTCGAAAGATGCATGGTCTGTCCTTCCCAAATCGTCTCTATGGTTCGCCTGCGACATGCATCGCCAAAAGGCGACACAAAGGTTCCTCCCCAAGGCGTTCCCAGCCTTTTTTTCGCAAACTGGTTCGACCAATTGGGCCTGAAGCGAGGTCTACAGCAAATTCTCCAGATCGGCAAGAAGCGCTGGGGTGCAACTTTCTCTATGGATTATTTCCTTGATTATATTGAGATATATAGGCCTGCAACAGGTGATTTTGGGGTCTTGATGGCGCATTGTGCGGCTTGACCAAATTTCCACATTTGGTAATACCAGAATGGCGGTGCGTGCAAGCACCCGTTGAGAAAGACCAAAGTGGCTGGCCCTGCTTCCAATCGGCGCTATGCTCGGTCGAGAGAGAAATGAGGGAGGATGCGATGCCAACGACAATGAAGGGCCCTGGGCTGTTTCTGGCGCAGTTCGCGGGCGACGCCGCGCCGTTCAACTCACTGGCGTCGATCACCAAATGGGCGGCCGGTCTCGGCTACAAGGGCGTGCAGATCCCGACCTGGGACGCGCGGCTGTTCGACCTCAAGAAGGCGGCTTCTTCCAAGGCCTATTGCGATGAGGTGAAGGGCATCTGCGCTGACGCCGGCGTCGAGATCACCGAACTGTCGACGCATTTGCAGGGGCAGTTGGTCGCGGTTCATCCAGCCTATGACGCGCAGATGGATGGCTTTGCGCCGCCGTCGGTGCACAACAATCCCGCAGCCCGGCAGGAGTGGGCTGTCGAGCAGATGAAGTTCGGCGCTAAAGCATCGCGCAATCTGGGCCTGAATGCTTCAGTGTCGTTTACCGGCTCGCTGGCTTTCCCTTATCTCTATCCGTTCCCGCAGCGGCCGGCTGGACTCATTGAGGAAGCGTTTGGCGAGCTCGGCAAACGCTGGAAGCCGATCCTCGACGTCTACGAGGACAACGGCGTCGACGTCGGCTATGAAATTCACCCCTCTGAGGACGTGTTCGACGGCGCCACCTTCGAGATGTTCCTCGACGCGGTCGGGGGCCACAAGCGCTGCAACATCAATTACGATCCGTCGCACTTCCTGCTGCAGCAGCTCGACTATCTAGAATTCATCGACATCTATCACGAGCGCATCAAGGCGTTTCACGTCAAGGACGCCGAGTTCAACCCGACCGGCCGGCAAGGCGTCTATTCCGGCTACCAGAGCTGGACCAACCGCGCCGGCCGCTTCCGTTCGCTGGGCGATGGACAGGTGGATTTCGGCGGCATCTTCTCCAAGCTGACGCAGTACAATTATGATTCCTGGGCGGTGCTGGAGTGGGAATGCTGCCTGAAGCATCCGGAGGATGGTGCGGCCGAAGGCGCGCCTTTCATCGAGCACCACATCATCCGGGTGACCGAAAAGGCATTCGACGACTTCGCCGCCGGCACCACCGACAAGAAGATGCTGCGCGCCATGATGGGCATCTAGCGCGGTTTCCCCTCCCCCTCGAGGGGAGAGTGGCCCGAAGGGCCGGGAGGGGTCGGTTCATGCCGAGCTCTGCCTCAACGACCCCACCCGATCCGCTGCGCGGATCGACCTCCCCTCAAGGGGGAGGTGAGCAACAGCGAGGAGCAAGATATGGTCGGCGCATCGAAGTCGGAAACGGGAGGCGGCCCGATCCGCTATGGCATGGTCGGCGGCGGGCAAGGCGCCTTCATCGGCGCGGTGCACCGGATCGCGGCGCGGTTGGACAATGATTTCGTGCTGGTTGCCGGTGCTTTGTCAGCCGACCCGGCCCGTGCCAAGGCCTCGGCCGCCGAACTGGGGCTCGACCCCGCACGCAGCTATGCATCCTATGCCGAGATGGCCAAGGCCGAGGCGAAGCGCCCCGACGGCATCGAGGCAGTGGCCATCGTCACGCCCAACAATGTCCATGTGCCGGCGGCAAAAGCTTTCCTCGAGGCCGGCATCCACGTCATCTGCGACAAGCCGCTGGCGACGACCCTGGCCGAGGCGAAAAAGCTTGCGGCGATAGTCGAGAAGACCGGCAAGGTGTTCGTGCTGACGCACAACTACACCGCCTATCCGATGATCCGGCAAGCACGCGAAATGGTCGCCAAAGGTGTTCTCGGCGACGTCCGCATCGTGCAGTCCGAATATCCGCAGGACTGGCTGACCGAGGATTTGGCCGCGACAGGCCAGAAGCAGGCGGCGTGGCGCTCCGACCCCAAGCAGGCAGGCGCCGGCGGTGCGCTGGGCGATATCGGCACGCATGCCTACAACCTCGCCCGCTTCGTCTCAGGGCTGGAACTGGACTCCCTGTCGGCCGATCTCGATGCCTTCGTGCCGGGCCGGCTACTCGATGACAACGTCAACGTCATGCTGCGCTTCAAGCCTATCGGCAAGACGCATCCGGCCAAGGGCATGATCTGGGCAAGCCAGGTGGCGCCCGGCCACGAGAACGGGCTGAAGCTGCGCATCTATGGCTCCAAGGGCGGGCTGGAATGGGTGCAGGCCGACCCGAACTATCTCTGGTACACGCCGTTCGGCCAGCCGAAGCAACTGATCACCCGCAACGGCGCCGGCGCGCTGCCGGTGGCGGGCCGTGTCAGCCGCGTGCCGTCGGGTCATCCGGAAGGCTATCTCGAAGGTTTCGCCAACATCTACCAGGAGGCCGCGCGCGCCATCCGGGCGGCACGCCGCAAGGGCGGCAAGCCAGCCAAGGACGTCGTCTTCCCGACCATCCAGGACGGCGTCGAGGGCATGGCCTTCATCGAGGCCTGCGTGAAGTCGTCGAAGAAGAATGGGGCGTGGACGAAGCTCTGAAATAGAGGCGGTCCGGGGGATCCAAGGGGAGGGGAGCGTCGATGAAAATCGGCATGTGCATGTTCTTGTGGACGACGGCGGTGTCGAAGAAACACGAGCCGTTGCTGCGCGATATCAAGGCGACCGGCTTCGATGGCGTCGAGATACCGATCTTCGCCGGCGCGCCGGACGATTATAAAAAACTCGGCGATCTGCTCGACCGCATCGGACTGGAGCGGACCTCTGTTTCGGCCATGGGCGATCCGGCGATGAATTTGATCTCGGCCGACGCGGCGACGCGCAAGGCCGGGGTCGACTACATGAAATGGGCGATCGACTGCGCGCAGGCACTTGGCGCCAGCACGCTGAGCGGCCCGCTGCATTCGACGCTCGGGTCGTTTTCCGGCTCCGGACCGACCTCTGCCGAGAAGAAGCGCTCGGTCGCCTCGCAACGCGCGATCGGCGACCATGCCGGCAACAAGGGCGTCACCATCGGCCTCGAGGCGCTCAACCGCTTCGAATGCTATCTCCTCAACACGATGGCGGATTTGTCGGAGCATATCGACGCCATCGACCGGCCGCACATCAAGGCGATGTACGACACCTTCCACGCCAATATCGAGGAGGCCGACCCGATCGGCGCCTACACGAAACACCGCAGGAATGTCGTGCATATCCATATTTCGGAGAATGATCGCGGCGTGCCGGGGCGCGGCAACATTCCCTGGACCGAAACGTTTTCCGCCATCCGCAAGAGCGGCTATGACGACTGGCTGACGATCGAGGCGTTCGGCCGTTCGCTCAAGGATTTGGCGGCGGCGACCAAGGTGTGGCGCGATTTTTCCGAGAGCCCTGAAGCGGTTTATCGGGATGGGTATAAGCATATCAGGAACGGGTGGAAGACGGCCGGCGCCTGAGACGCGAGCCGAAGGTCGGCGAAGCAAAACCGGTACCGCCTTTGCTTCGTCGACCTTCGATTCAGGATCGTGGTCTAAGCCGCCGGCAGCAGGCGGGCGGAGGCGCCCCGCGCGCGCTCGTCGTTGCCGTTTCCGACGGTCCCCATCAGTTTGCGGCGGAGATAGTTGGAGATATTGTCGAAGACAAAAACGACAATCAGGATCAACAGCACCATGTAGAAAACATTGGCCCAGTTGGTGCCGGTGCGCATGGCTTCCCATAATTTCAGACCGATGCCGCCGGCACCGACGGCGCCGATGATTGTCGCCGAGCGGGTGTTCGATTCCCAGAAATAGAGGGATTGGCTAAGGAACACTGGCAGAACCTGAGGCAGCACGCCGTAGCGTTGCACCATTGTTGGTGTGGCGCCCACCGAGCGGATGCCTTCGCGCTGCTTGTCGTCGATGTTTTCCAGCGCCTCGGAATAGAGCTTGCCCAGGGTTCCGGTATCGGTGAAGAAGATCGCCGACATGCCGGCCAGCGGCCCCGGACCAAAGCCGCGGGTGAAGAACAGCGCCCAGATCAGCATGTCGACAGACCGCAGGAAGTCGAAGAAGCGTTTTGTCGCCTGGTTGGTCAACCAGTTCGGCGTGATGTTGCGCGCAGCCAGGAAGGCGAGCGGAAAGGCGACGACCGAGGCCAACACTGTGCCGACAAAAGCCATGACGATGGTTTGCAGAAGCTTCAGCCACACGTCGCCGTGTTGCCACTCGGCATTGTAGAGGATGTTGTCCCAGGCAAGCGCTGCGTTTGACCTCGACGGATCGATGCGTTCTCCGGAGACGATCAATGAAGCGACCTCGCCAAACGATTTTCCCCAGAATGGCGAATTCGTGTCAAACACAAAATTCGCCCAACCAAAAAACCGCCTCCAGGCGATCACCTCGTCATTTTGCACTTCAGCGCGGCCCAAAAATCCGAACGAGACATAGGCTGTCGAACCTGGCTTGCGTTGCTCTATCCAGTCAGGCAGCGGTGTGCGCGGCGTGACAGACCTGTCCTTGGCAATGTCGAAGACGACGCTTTCGGCGCCGCGCGTCACCGTGACAAGATTTGGCGCAATGGCAATCTGGCCGCTGCCAAGGACGACGGTCGCCGCCACCACGGCCTTTTCACGCACCGTTTTGGGCGCGGCCGGAACTGGTTTGTCTGGCGAGGGGGCCGGATTCTCGGCCGTTGGCGCGCCAGCCGCCATGAACGAACCCTGCGACGACTTGTCGGTCGCGGTCGCCGGTGCCGGTGCGGCGTCGACCCGCCGCTCGACCTCGGCAATCTGCTTGATAACCCAGTCGGGATTTGGATTGGATCCCAGTTTGGAGAAACGAGAGTAGTCGATGGTCAGATAGCCGTCCTTGAATTCGATGTCCGGGCGGATTTCGTAAGACACCCAGTCGGCGAGATAAGCGCCGGCCAGGTTCCAGTTCGCCTTTCCGAGAACGATGCCGATCGAGAAGAACCACGAGCAGTAAAAGGTGTAGAGGATGCATAGAAGGATGCCGAACGGGGCGGCATAGCGCTTCCATAAAGGCCGCTGAAACGCATCGGGATAGCGAGCGGCGATGTCGTTGATGGCGTCGGCGTTCATTGCGTTACTCTCCGCGCCCGTATGCGAACGCCTGCCTGCCGACGAGACGTTGTCTCAGCCATGCCGAAAACTGGTCAACGGCGACAATCGTGCAGAACAGCAGAAACACGATGGCTATGGTCTTGGCCTCATGGCCCCGGCTGATCGAAAGACGCAGGGATTCGCCGATGCCGCCGGCGCCGACGGCACCGAGAATGGTCGAAGCGCGCACATTGATCTCGAAGCGGAGCAGGAAATAGCTCATGAAGTTGGGCAGAACCTGAGGCACCATGCCGAACCACACCCGTTCGACCCAGTTGGCGCCAACGGCCCGCAAGCCTTCGTCAGGCTTCATGTCGGCGTTCTCGACCACTTCGTAGAACATTTTTCCGAGCGCGCCGACGGTGTGGATGCTGACCGCGAGGATCGCTGGAATGGGCCCAAGCGAGAAGATCGCCAGAAAAAAGCCGGCAATGACGATTTCCGGAAAGGCGCGGACAATTTCGAGGAAGCGGCGCGTGGTGAAGCGGAGCCAGCGGCTGGCCGTCACGTTGCTTGCAGCCAGGAAGCAGAGCAGGAAACCGAAGGTGGAGCCGACCAGGGTCGAAAACAGCGCAATGTTCAGGGTCTCGATCATCCGGTAGAAATACTCCGGAATGTAGATGCCTTGGGTCAGGTAGACCCGGCCTTCGGGATAGTCGAATTTGAGGCTGCCATCGTCATAGGGCGACGGCAGGTCGAACAGCGCGCGCACCGGGTCGAACCAGTCGCGCGGCTTCAATTCGACGAAAAAGTCGGCGATGTGGGGAAGGCGGTCGAAGAACTTTCCGGCGTTGGTCTCATTGGCGAACCAGAGCGAGCCCGAGAGCGCAAGCAACAGGAAAACCAGGCCTCCGATCGTGTAGAGGCGCCGGCGAGCGGCGAGGTCGCGCCAGTGCCGCTCGGCCAACGCTCCTTCCGTGGAGAGCGCAGGCGCGCGGTAAATTTCGGTCGCACTCATCGATAGTTCCCCAGCCCGTGACGCGGCAACGCCGCCGGCGGCACTTTGGCCCCGGCGGCGTCGTGCCTTTTGGCTTACGAGCCGATCTTCGCCTTACGAGCGTCGATGATCGCCTGATAGAATTCCGGGGTGACCGGCGAATAGCTCTTGAAGTCGCCGCCTTGCACCGCCGCGAAACAGGCCGGGTCGGTCTGCGGAAGCTTAGTCAGGAAATCGGTGATCTTCTGCTTGGTGTCGGCGTCGAGCGAGGTGCGTATGACCAGCGGGCCGTTCGGGATCAAGGGGGACTGCCACAACTCTACGAGGTCGTCCATCTTGAGGACACCCTTGTCGACCATCTTGCGCAGATTGCCGGAGCTGTAGCCATCCTTGAAGTCGCCGACGCCGGAGGCCCAGGTGGTGCCGGCATCGAAGGTGCCCTTCAGAACTTCAAGGACAAGCTGTTCATGGCCGCCGCCGAAACCGGTCGACGCGAAATAGCTCTTCACATCCATGCCGATGTCTTTGGGCAGCGAGGTGACCGGGACCAGGTAGCCGGAAGTCGAATCGGGATCGGCGAAACCGAGTTTCTTGCCCTTCATGTCAGCGAGTGTCTTGATGCCGGAATCCGCACGGGCGACCATAACCGAATGGTAGCCGGTCGAACCGTCGGTCTGGACCGTCGTCAGGATCGGCTGAACCGCGTCCTTGTTCTCGAGGTAGACCTTGGCGTAGGCGGAAGCGCCGAGTTCGGCATAGTCGAGCGTGCCGCCGAGCAGACCCTGGATGACGCCGTCGTAGTCGGCGGCCGGGAACAGCGAAACTTTCTCGACGCCGAGGACTTGCTTGATGTGGTCGGCGAAGCACTGGTAGTTGCGCAGACGGTCGGCTTCGTTCTCGCCGCCCAGAATGCCGACGCGGAATTCCTTCAGATCCTGTGCCTGGACCGAGCCCATCGCCATGGCCATGATGGAAACGGCACCGAAAAGTATCTTTCTAAACATCTCGTCTCTCTCCTGTTGGTCCCGGCATCGCGCCGGCTGCGTTGGGATATGATGCCCTTGACGCGGGCTGGCGATCCAGGTCGCTCAGTAACCAGGAAAGGCTGGCTCAAGCGGTCCGGCGGATGCGGCGATTTTTTGCTTGATGATGACACTGGTCGAGGTGATGGCCTCGGAGATTTCGCCGCCGCTGCTGTCGGCGCCGTAGACCATGCGCACGGCCTCGCGGTTGAGCTCTTCCGGCGGGCCGTCGAAGACGACCTTGCCGGCAGCCATGCCGATGATACGGTTGCAATAGGTGCGGGCCGTGTCCAGCGTGTGCAGGTTGGTGATCACGGTGATGCCTTCGCGCAAATTGATATCCTGCAGCGAATCCATAACCACCTTGGCGTTGAGCGGATCGAGTGACGCGATCGGCTCGTCGGCGAGGATCACCTTCGGCTGCTGCATCAACGCGCGGGCAATGGCGACGCGCTGCTGCTGGCCACCCGACAAGGTGCCGGCGGCCTGCAGCGCGGTGCGGGCGATATCGAGACGCTCCAGCGCTGCTATCGCCTCGGCTCGTTCCTCGCGGGAGAAGATGCCGAGCAGGTTCGACATGGTGGAGCGGTGGTTCAGCCGGCCGAGAAGCACATTGGTCAGCACGTCGAGGCGCGGCACCAGGTTGAACTGCTGGAAGATCATGGCGCAATCGCGCTGCCAGCGCCGTAGTGGCGAACCGCGCAGCTGGGAGACCTCGGCGCCGTCAAAAAAAATCGACCCCTGGCTGGGATCGATGAGACGGTTGATCATGCGAAGAAGGGTCGATTTGCCGGCGCCCGAACGGCCGATGACGCCAACCATCTGACCATGCGGGATCGCGATGTTGATGTCGCTGACGGCAGTGTTCTTGCCAAATCGTCGGGTGACACCGCGGATTTCGAGCGTGGCGGAATTTGCTGGCATGGGGCAGGTTCCAGTCCGGACCATTGATCGTCAGGCTCTCGCCTAACGCAGCCACATGAACCTGCCATGTCGCGGTGATGTCAGTTTTGTTACGCTCCACAGGCTGGAGTCTAGGGTCGACCCTGGGTCAGCAGTCGAAGGTCATGTGGAACGCGGGCCTGGCGGGCTGGTGCCGGTGGCAAAACCGCGTCAGGTGATGCGCACATACTCGTCCGTCGCGCGTTGGCAACGGCGAGGCCGTCCTTCAGGCGTTCCAGACAAGGGCCATGGCGTCGATGCTGGTGTCGAGAGGCACGTCATGCGGATAGCAGGGGCCGGGGCGGTTTGTGACAATGCCCCGCTGCCCCGCGTCAGTGACCGTTCCTGGACGTCGCTATCCGCCATATTTCTCTAGGAACGTCTCGGCCTCAAGCTCCCGGAAATCATCCAACGCGGCGCGCAGCCTTGCATGGTCCCAGTCCCACCAGGCGAGCGCCTGGTAACGTTCGGCCGTGCGGCGATCGAAGCGCTCGCGGATCGGTTTGGCCGGCACGCCGCCGACAATGGTATAGGGCGCGACATCTTTCGAGACCACCGCACCCGCGCCGACCGCGGCGCCATCGCCGACGGTGACGCCGGGCAGGATAGTCGAGCCGTGACCGAGCCAGGTGTCGTGGCCGATGGTGACGCGTTTGGCGCGGCGCTGGGCGAAGAATTCTGTCTCGTGCTCGGCATCGTCCCAGTAGTCCGAGGCGCGATAGGTGAAGTGATGCAGCGTCGGCCGCCAGGTCGGGTGGTTGGTGGCGTTGATGCGAACGCTGGCCGCGATGTTGGCGAACTTGCCGATCGTCGCGCACCAGACGGAGCAGTCCTGCATCATGTAGGAATAGTCGCCAAGTTCGCTTTCCGAGACCCGGCTGCGGTCGGCGATCTCGGTCCAGCGGCCGAGCGTCGAATTCTGTACATCCGCCGTCGGGTGGACCAGCGGCGTCTCGGACAATTTCCTGCTCATGCGGCGATTTTTCCGGACGCGAACGCGGTGACGTCGATGATGCGGTCGGCAACCGCCTCGCGCACGTCGTGGTCATGGAAGATGCCGAGCAGGGCGACATCAGCCGCCTTCTTGGCGGCGATGAGTTCGATCACGACATCGCGGTTGCTGGCGTCGAGCGAAGCGGTCGGTTCGTCGAGCAGCAGGATCGGATGCTCGGTGATGAAGCCGCGCGCGATGTTGACGCGCTGCTGCTCGCCGCCGGAAAAGGTCGCAGGCGGCAAAGCCCAGAGTTTCTCCGGCAGGTTGAGCTGTGCCAGCAAGGCGCGCGCCTTGCCGCGGGCAATCTCGCGATCCTCGCCGCGCTCGACCAGCGGTTCGGCGACGACATCGAGCGCCGAAACGCGCGGCACGGTGCGCAGGAACTGGCTGACATAGCCGATCGTTTGCCGGCGCACCGCAAGCACGGTGCGAGGGCTGGCGGTGGCCAGGTCGATCAGCCCGTCATCATGCGTGACGATGATCTGGCCTTCGTCGACGGCGTAGTTGCCGTAGAGCATCTTCAGGATCGAGCTCTTGCCGGCACCGGACGGGCCGCCGAGCACGGTGCATTCGCCGGCCCTGATCGAGAACGAGACACCGGCGACAACAGGCAGTTTGATGCCGTCGCGCAGATGCATGGTGAAGCTCTTGGCAACACCGGAAACAACGAGCGGGGTTGCCATCAGAAGGTTCTCCAATCGTCAGTCGTTTGCGTCATCGTCAAACCTGCAGAATCGAGGAAACAAGCAATTGCGTGTAAGGCGCGCGCGGGTCGTCGAGCACGCGGTCGGTGAGACCGCTTTCGACGACGCGGCCGTCCTTCATCACCATCATGCGCTGCGACAAAAGCCGCGCCACGGCAAGGTCATGGGTGACGACGATGGCCGCCAGACCAAGATCGGTGACCAGACCGCGCAGCAGGTCGAGCAGGCGCGCCTGGACCGAGACGTCGAGGCCGCCGGTTGGCTCGTCCATGAACACCAGACGCGGGCCGGTGACGAGGTTGCGGGCAATCTGCAGGCGCTGGCGCATGCCGCCGGAAAAGGCGCGCGGCTCGTCGTCGATGCGGTCCTCGTCGATCTCGACGCGCGATAGCCAGTCGACGGCGGTGGCGCGGATCTTGCCGTAGTGGCGGTCGCCGACCGCCATCAGCCGCTCGCCGACATTGGCGCCGGCCGACACCGTCATGCGCAGGCCGTCGGCCGGGTTCTGGTGGACAAACCCCCAGTCGGTGCGCATCAGGAAGCGGCGCTCGGCCTCACTCATGCGGTAGAGCTCGCGGAACTGGCCGTCGCGCATGCGGTAGCTGGCGCTGCCGGAGGAGGGCAGCAGCCGCGTCGACAGGCAGTTGAGCAATGTCGTCTTGCCGGAGCCGGACTCGCCGACCACAGCCAGGACTTCGCCCGGCCACAGGTCGAAGGAGACGTTGTCGCAGCCGACGCGCGAGCCGTAGAATTTGGAGAGCGCCGAGACGCGCAGCAGCGGTTCGTCGGTCATTGCGCCGGCTCCATTTTTTCCGAGGCAAGATGGTTTTCTGAAGCAAGGTGGCCGTGATGGCCGTCCGCCCGCCGCTTCTCGCAATGATCGGTGTCGGAGCAGACGAACATGTGGCCTCCATGGTCGTCGAGGATGACCTCGTCGAGATAGACATTCTCGGCCGCGCACAGCGCGCAGGGCTGGTCGAAGGTCTGCACCTCGAACGGATGATCCTCGAAGTCGAGGCTGACCACTTCGGTGAAGGGCGGCACCGCATAGATGCGCTTTTCGCGCCCGGCGCCGAACAGCTGCAGCGCCGGCGAGCGGTGCATCTTGGGATTGTCGAATTTCGGCGTCGGCGACGGGTCCATCACATAGCGGCCCTCGACCTTGACCGGATAGGCATAGGTGGTGGCGATGCGGCCGTGTTTGGCGATGTCCTCGTAAAGTTTCACATGCATGAGGCCGTATTCTTCCAGCGCATGCATTTTCCGCGTTTCGGTCTCGCGTGGCTCGAGGAAGCGCAAGGGTTCCGGGATCGGCACCTGGTAGACCAGCACCTGGCCCGCCGTCAGCGGATGCTCGGGAATGCGGTGACGGGTCTGGATGATGGTGGCGCTGGCGGTGTCAGTCGTCACCGCGACGTTGGCGACCTTCTTGAAGAAGGCGCGGATCGAGACAGCATTGGTGGTGTCGTCAGCGCCTTGGTCGATGACCTTCAGCACGTCATCCGGGCCGATGATCGAAGCTGTGACCTGCACACCGCCTGTGCCCCAGCCATAGGGCATCGGCATTTCGCGCGAGGCGAACGGCACCTGATAGCCGGGAATAGCTATGCCCTTGAGGATCGCCCGGCGGATCATCCTCTTGGTCTGTTCGTCGAGATAGGCGAAGTTGTAGGTGGCGATGTCGGTCATGGCGATCACATCCACATTGTGCTATCGAATTGGCGTCCAGGACGCGGAAACAGGGGCGAAATCGGATGACCCAGACCGCTTGGCTGCATATCGGAATTCTGCTGCTGGCGTTCGTCGGCGTGATCGCCTTTATCCTCCGAAGAATGGTTTTTCCCGGAGCCAGGGAAGGCGCGCATGGCGGGAGCATTGGCATCGGCGGCGGCCACAGTGGCGGGCATGGCGACCATTCGCACGACAGCGGTGGCGGTGACGGCGGATCGGGCGACTAGGCTCATTCTGCCGCCTCCTTCTTGTCTTTCAGCATGTCGGCATTTTCGCGGGCGTCGTACTCGGCGCGCATGCGGCGCACGAGGTCGAGTTCGGCCTGGAAATCGACATAGTGCGGCAGCTTCAGATGCTCGACGAAGCCGGTCGCCTGGACATTGTCGGAATGCGAGATGACGAACTCCTCGTCCTGGGCCGCGGCGACGACATCCTCGCCGAGCTCCTTCGCGCGCAGCGCCCGGTCGCAGAGCGCCATGGCCATCGCCTTACGCTCGCTCTGGCCGAAGACCAGGCCGTAGCCGCGGGTGAACTGCGGCGGCGCCTTGGCCGAACCCTTGAACTGGTTGACCATCTGGCATTCGGTGACGCGGACAGTGCCGAGCGGCACGGCAAAGGATAGCTCAGGGACATCAAGCTCGAGCTCGACCTCGCCGATGCGGATCTCGCCGACGAAGGGATGGTTGCGGGCATAGCCGCGCTGGGTGGAATAGCCGAGCGCCAGCAGGAAACCTTCGTCGCCGCGTGACAGCGCCTGCAGGCGGATGTCGCGCGCCATCGGGAATTCCAGGGGCTCGCGGGTGATGTCGCCGGGGACATGGTCCTGCGGCATCTCGCCATCCGGCTCGATCAGGCCTTCGCGGGCGAGGATCGCCGAGACGCGCGGCATGGCTTGCGCTTCCGTCTCGCGCAGCAAGGGCTGGGCGACGTCAGCGCCGGCGGCAAGCTCGGGATCGAGCAGCCGGTGGGTGTAGTCGAATGTGGGCCCGAGCAACTGGCCGCCGGGCAGGTCCTTGTAGGTTGCCGACACGCGCCGCTCGACCAGCATGTCGGCGGTGTCGATGGGCCTGGAGTAGCCGAAGCGCGGCAGCGTGGTGCGGTAGGCGCGCACCAGGAAGATCGCTTCGATCAAGTCGCCGCGCGCCTGGACGATGGCAAGGGCGGCCAACTCCCGATCGTAGAGCGAGCCTTCGCTCATCACCCGGTCGACCCCGAGCGCCAGTTGCTCGACGATCTGATCAAGGCGAAGGGCCGGCACCGAACGGTCGCCGCGCCGGCGGTCGGCCAGCAGGCTGTGGGCGTTGGCGATTGCGGCTTCGCCGCCTTTTACCGCGACATACATCTTACACCTCCATCGTCTTGATGCGCGTCGTGCGCGGCAGGCAGGCAATGCCGCCTGATGTGACGAGTATGATGTCGACGCCACGCGGAAAGCGCTTGATGTTCTGTTTCCACTGCTCGACGAAATGGCGCGGCATCTGTGCCGGCGCGATCGTGGCGCTGGTTTCGATGCCGGGACCTTCGAGCAACAGCGGCGTGCCTGAGACGAGATCGCCGACTTGCAGGATCAGCGTGGTCGAACGGTCGGGATAGTCCTGCGTGCCCTGCGAAAAACCATCAAGCGACATCATCTCGGCCGGGGCCGCGATGAAGGCGAAATGCGCATCGGCCGGTGTGTTGGCCACGGGCGCGCCAGTGTGGAACCCAAGCCAGGATCTGATCGCGGCGGAAGCTTGCAGGGCCTGGTCGAGCCAGAGCGGGGTGTCGTTATCGCACAGCGCCAGTGCGATGGCGCCGGCGGTCGCCGAGAGCGGCGCCGGCGGGCGGGCGAAGGCCGGCAGTGGCTGCACGCTGCCCGGCCGAGCCATTGCGTCCATGACGGCGCGGAACACGGTCTGGGCGTCGAAGACCGGATCGGCGAAACCGCCCTCGATCGATTGCGCTGCAATGTCCATCAGTCTTCTCCGCGAACCATGGTGAAGAAATCCACCTTCGTTGCCGCCGTCTCGGCGCGGCGTTTTTCATGCGCTGCGGTCAGAGCCGACCGCAGGGGCGCTATCAGCCCGGTCTCGACCTCATTGCGGCGGGCAGGGTCCTGCCACAGCGCGTCGGCGATGGCCGCCAGCCTCGCTTTCTGCTTGTCGCGGCCAAGCGCATAGCAATGGCCGACCTGTCCGGTGGGCAGCCGGACCGTGGCGCGGGTGACGGTCGCCTCACCGATATTGAAGGGCGCGCCGCCGCCGCCGATGCGGCCGCGCAGGGTGACAAGGCCGGTTTCGGGGCCGCGCAGCAACTCGGCGTCCGAAGGCAGTCCGGCCTCATTCCAGAGCCGTACGATGTCATCGCCGCTGGATTGCGCAAGGGTTGCCATGGCGGCCTTGCGCTCGGCCTGGTCGCGGGCTTCCTGTCCTCGCATAAGCTATCGTCCTCGTGGCTAAATTTGTCTATTGATATAGACAACTATACAAATTATACCTATTATCTAGCGCGTGTCCATGACGGGTGGATGACAGCGATAGAAGACTGGGCGCTGGAAGGTGGGGGGCAATGAAGGTCGGGCAGCTGTCAGCGGACCGCATCGAGCGGCGCAGTGGCGTTTCGCTGTGGCGGCAGATCGCCGACAAGATCCTGCATGCGATCGCCATCGGCGATTTCACGGAGAATGCAGCGCTGCCGCCGGAGGTGGCGCTGGCAGAACGCTATGGCGTCAACCGTCACACGGTGCGCAACGCCATATCAGCCCTTATAAGGGAAGGCGTGCTGCGGGCCGAGCAGGGGCGCGGCACCTTCGTGCTGTCGCGCAAGCGGCTGTCCTATCCGATCGGGGCGCGCACACGTTTTTCGACAGGGCTGCAAGGGCAAACGACGGAACGGCACATCGTCCTGCTCGCCTCGTCGGTCGAGCCGGCCAGTCAGCGCGTCGCCGAGGGACTGGGTCTTCCCAAGGGAGCCGACGTGATCCGGCTGGAAACGCGCGGCGAAGCCGACGGACGGCCGGTGTCGCGCGCGGCCGGCTGGTTCGAGGCCCGGCGCTTTGCCGGCATCGATGCCGCGATGGCGGAAACAGGGTCGATCACCGCCTCGCTGGCGCGGTTCGGCATAGACGACTATCTCAGGCAATCGACCGTGCTGTCGGCGCGCCATGCCGATGCGGCGGACCTTGCCGACCTCGACCTGCAGCCGGGCGCCATCGTACTGGTCACGGTCGCCGTCAACGTCACGCCGGACGGCCAGCCGATCCAGTTTTCCGAGTCGCGCTTCCCGGCCGAACGAGTGGAGTTGAAGCTGTCGGCACTGTAGGGAGTGGACAGCTCGGTCGCGCTTATTTTTCAGCGACTTGGCGTTTGAGGACCGCCTTCCCCCACTCCGTCTCGGCTTCGCCGAGCCACCTCTCCCCCCTCCGGAGGGAGAGGAAGG
>NZ_RZTB01000096.1:0-2324 GCF_003997735.1 Mesorhizobium sp. M7A.F.Ca.MR.148.00.0.0
CAGCTAATCTCCCCCCTCGAGGGGGAGATGGCCGGCAGGCCAGAGGGGGGTGCTCGCTCACACTGGACATAATCTTACTGAACCAACGGCAACGTCATCAGCCGCCCGAACTCAGGATGCGGCGCCTCATCCCCGCACAATCTCAGGCAGTTCCAGGCGGTCGCCTGGTTGCTGGTCACCACGGGACGTCCGATCGCCTTTTCCATGCCGGTGAGCGCGAGGGCGCTACGCAGCGCCGTGCAGGACACGAACAGCGCATCGGCGGTGGCGCCGGTGGCTTCCCGCGCAAGATCGACAAGCGTTGCCGGTGCGATGCGCGCCATCTCGCGGTCATCCTCGAAACCGAGGCAGGTGAAGCTGACGATCTCGAAGCCGCGCGCCGCGAAATAGGTGGCCATCGGCCTGGATGTTTCGACCGTGTAGGGAGTGAGGATGCTGAGCTTGTTTGCGCCCAGCGCACGCAGCCCGCGCACGCCCGCCATCGGCGGTGTGACCACCGGCACGCCGGGCTTTGCGACCTGGATCGCCGCCTCGATCTCGGCATCGCCGATTACCACCGAGGCCGAAGTGCAGGAATAGCAGATGGCATCGAGCTTCTCGTCCGGCAGGATCAGGGCCGCGCCCGCCGTCAGCGCCGGCTGCATCTTGCGCAGGTTTTCAGGCGTCGTCGGGTTGGCATAGGGAATGCGCGCGACATAGACGCCGACCCGCTCGCTCGCCACCATGCGGCGGAAATCCGGTTCGCTGGTGTGGTCAGTGGCCAGGATGATCAGGCCGATGCGCATGTCGAGCGGGCGTGCATCCAGCGCCGGCCGTTTCGGGTAGATCTTGATCTCGGGCAAGGGTTCCATCGGCTACCTCTCGATCTTGCCGTAGCGGCGTTCCAGCCAGCGCAGCAGCACGACCGAAAACAGACTGATGACCAGGAAGAAAGCACCGACTAGAGTGATCGGCTCGATATAGCGATAGTAGGTGTTGGCGACGCTTTTGGCCTGGTTCATCAGTTCCAGCACGGTGATTGCCGACAGCAGCGGCGTTTCCTTGAACATGGCGATGAAATAATTGGCGAGCGCCGGAATCATCGGTGGGATGGCCTGCGGAATGATGATGTGGGTCCAGGTCTGACTGGCGCTCAAATTGCATGCCTTGGCGGCCTCCCATTGGCCGCGCGGCACATTGTCGATGCCGGCACGATAAACCTCGGCCGTGTAGGTGCCGTAATGCAGCCCGAGCCCGATGACACCGGCGACCAGCGGCGGCAACAGGATGCCGATGTCGGGCAGCACGTAGAAAATGAAATAGAGCTGCACCAGCAGCGGCGTGCCACGGATGAATTCAGCCGCCCAGCCGACCGTGCGCGACAGCGCTTTGTTGGGCGAGCGGCGCGCCAGCGCAATGCCCAGCCCGACGACCGCCGCCAGCACCGAGCCGAGCAGCGTCGCCAGGATGGTGATCTTCACCCCCTGGATCAGCGTCGGCATGATTTCCCAGACGAAATTCCAATCCCATTCCATCAGCATGCCCAATTTATCAGAAGGAAATTGGCCATCAGGCACGCACCCCATCGAGGCCGCGCGCCATGCGTCGTTCCAGCGAGCGCACGCCCCACGAGATGAGCAGGGCGAGGATGAAATAGATGATCAGGATGGTGGTGAATGGCACCAGGGTGTTGCCGGTCTGGGCGCGCACCACCTGCGCCTGGAAGGTCAGGTCGGTGAGCGAGATCAGCGACACCACGGCGGTCGCCTTGAGCAATTCGATGGCGTTGTTGCCGAAAGTCGGCAGCATCACCAGCAGCGCCTGCGGCAGGATGATGTGGCGCATGCCTTGCCACCGCCCGAGATTGAGCGCGGTGCAGGCCTCATACTGTTCGCGGCCGATCGACTGGATGGCACCGCGCACGACTTCGGCGGCGTAGGCGCCGACATTGAGGCCGAGCGCCAGCACGCCGGCCTGCAACGGGGTCAACGAAATGCCGATGAAGGGCAGCACGAAATAGGCCCAGAACAACTGCACGAAGATCGAGGTGCCGCGGAAGAATTCGATGTAGGCGGTGGCCAGCGCGCGCAGCACGAAGAAACGCGACAGCCGCCCCATTCCGGCAAGAAAGGCCATGAACAGCGCAAGCACCGACCCCATCAGCGTCAGCTCGATGGTGACAAGAGCTCCCTGCAATATCAGGCCGAAATAGCCGGACCACTGGGTCATTTACGTTCCAACGTTGGGTTTAGCTCCTTCTCCCCGTTTACGGGGAGAAGGAGCCGGCAGGCAGATGAGGGGCAGCACTAGAGTCTCAGAACTTGGCGTCGCCCCTCATCCATCAC
>NZ_RZTB01000096.1:2334-3073 GCF_003997735.1 Mesorhizobium sp. M7A.F.Ca.MR.148.00.0.0
ATCCATCACTTCGTGACACCTTCTCCCCGTTGAACGGGGAGAAGGAAAAATCACTTCGCCGCGCAGAGCTTGTCGCGGCTGGTCGACATCGCCGCCGCCGCCGAGAAGCCGTAGGGTTCGATAATCTTGGCGAACTCGCCCGATTTCTTCATCTTGGCCAGTTCTACGTCGAAGGCGTCGCGCAGTGCCTCATCACCCTTCTTGAAAGCGGCGCCGTCGCAATAGACCGGTGCGCCCTGCACCGGAGCGATGACTTCGAGGTTCGGATCGTTGGCCTTCTTGACCAGATCATTGATCGACAGGACGGGCAGCGAATAAGCGTCGATGCGACCATCCTGGAGCATCTTCACGCCGCTCTGGCCATCCGGCACGACGATGACGCGATCGCGTGGCACGCCGGCATTGAGCGCGAGCTTCTCCTCGGTGCCGCCGCCCGGCGCGCCGATGGTCGCAGTCGTATCCTTGGCGACATCCTCATAGCTCTTGAAGCCCTTCGGATTGCCCTTCTTCACCAACATCGCCTCGGCATCGCAAAGCACCGGCTCGGAATAGACGACGGCGGCGCAGCGTTCCGGCTTCATGAACAGGCCGGCGGTGACGACATCGAAGCGACCGGCCTGCAGGCCGGGGATCATGGCGCCATATTCAGAGATCGAAGCGGCGACGCCGGCGACGCCGAGCCGCTTGAATATCTCGCGGGCCACATCGGGCGCGGCACCCGAAACTTTGCCGTCGGCGG
>NZ_RZTB01000096.1:3083-23386 GCF_003997735.1 Mesorhizobium sp. M7A.F.Ca.MR.148.00.0.0
GGCGGCGACCGCCGTGTAGGGCGGCTCGTTGGCGATGGCGAGGCGAGCGAAACCTTGCGCCTTGAGTTGTTCGAGCTTGCTGTCATCGGCCGAACCCACGCTCGAGGCGGCCAGCACCGCCGCCAGCGTAAGGCTGGCGACGCCAGCCAGAATGCCAAGTTTTTTCATTGTTCCCAACTCCTTGTTTCTTGTCTTGCTTTGTTACGGGGCGGCCCTCGCCACCTCGGGACGACTTCGTCGCCCTGGGCATTGCGGTCAGACGCGATGTCCGGCCGCGATGATCTTCTTCAGGAAGCCTTGCGTACGCTCCTGCTTGGGATTGCGGAAAATCTCGTCGGGCTTGCCCTCCTCGACGATCCTGCCACGATCGAAGAACAGTACCCGGTCGGCGAAATCATGGGCAAAGCCCATCTCGTGGGTGACCAGCAGCATGGTCATGTCGGTCTCGGCGGCCAGCTTGCGCATGACGTTCATCACCTCCTCGACCAGTTCCGGATCGAGCGCCGACGTCACCTCGTCGAAAAGCATGATCTTCGGCGACAGCGCGAGCGCCCGGGCGATCGCCACGCGTTGCTTCTGGCCACCGGACAGCTGCGCCGGCATGGACTTGGCCTTGTCGGCCATGCCGACCATTTCGAGCAGTTCCATCGCCCGCTTTTCGGCGGCGGCGCGTGGCGTGCCCTTGGTCAGCATCGGCGCCAGCGTGACATTGTCCATGACGCATTTGTGCGGAAACAGGTTGAACAGCTGGAACACCATGCCGATCTTCTGACGCATCCTTGTCAGATGCCGCTCATCGGCGGCCAGCAGCTGGCCATTGCGCTCCATGTGGTAGAGCTGCTCGCCGTCGATCTGGATATGACCGCCATCGATGCGCTCAAGCGTCATCAGGATGCGCAGGATCGTCGTCTTGCCCGAGCCCGACGGGCCGATCAGGGCCAGCTTCTCGCCGGGCATGACCTGCATCGACAGGCCGTCCAGCACTTTGAAGCTGCCGAAGCTCTTCGAGATGCCGTCGATCTTGATGATGGGCGCTGATGCGGACAAATAAATTCCCCGTGCTGGAGAAGCCTGTGCCCCTTAACGATGCGGAACGCGCCAAATCATGTCAATTGGGAAAATAATATCATGACAATATTTCCCATTCCGCACAATTCTTGAGCAACCAGTGCCGAAGAGTGCGCCGGGATTCGGGTCAGGCCGAGCCGAGAATGGGAGCCTCCGAGAACCGGAACGGAGCGTACTTTTCGTACGTGAGTACCGGAAGCGCAGGAGGCTGCCTTTCGCAGGCCGGCATCACCCGGATAGCGGCGCACTCGCTAGATAGCGAGCAGCAGGTGCTCGGGATCGCCGAGCAAAAGCTTGGTGACAACGCCGAGGCCGGCGCGCAGTTCCCCCTCGGTGGTCGAACCCAACGAGATACGTACCGCCGGATGCCACGGCGCAGCCGAAATACGGAAGGATGTTCCGGGTGCGATCGCTACGCCCTGCAGGCGGGCCTGCGCGACAAAGCTTTCCTCGGCCCGGTCGGCCGGCAGTTGCAGCCAGACATGCAACCCGTCGCGCCGGGCGCGATAGTCGACCCCCGCCAGCACTTGCGCTGCAATATCCTGCCGGCGCCGCAAAGCCGCGCGTTGCCAGTGGACAAGCTCCATCGCCGTGCCGTCGGTCACCCATTTGGTGGCGATCTCGGCCACCAGCGGCGTCGCCATCCAGTTCGAGACCAGATGCCGGTTGGCAACGGCGGCGACGTAGCGGTCGGGCGCGGCCAGATAGCCGATGCGCAGGCCGGGCACGGTGATCTTGGTGAAGGAGGTGACGTAGAGCGTGCGCTCCGGCGCGAACGCGGCAACCGGCGGCGGCCGGTCTTCGACCAGCGGACCGAGCACATCGTTCTCGATGATGGCGATGTCATGCTTGCGCGCGACCGCGGCGATCTCTTCTCGCCGCCGCGCATCCATCAGGGTCGCCGTCGGGTTGATCACCGAGGGCTGCACGAAGACCGCGCGGATGTCGGAAAGCCGGCAGGCCTCGTCCAGCGCTTCCGGGATCAGGCCGTTGTCGTCGATCGGCAGGCCTTCCAGGTTGAAGCCGAGATAGCGCGCCAGCGGCACCAACGTGTGGTGGCCGATCGCCTCGGTGGCAACCGTCGAGCCCGGCGGCGCGACGCTCATCAGCGCCACGGTCATGCCGGCGGTGGCGCCGTTGGTCAGGCTGACGTTCTGCGGCGATGCATCGAGGCCACAAAGCCTCAGCCATTCGACCGCCACCGCGCGGTGGCGCGGAAACACCATGTTGGGCCGGAACGAAAGTGCTGAACTCGACGGCAGGTTCTCAGCCAGCCAGCCCAGTGCCTGTTTCAGCCGCTCCAGATGCATCGGCTCACAAACCGGTTTCAGGATCGACAGGTCGATGACTTCGCCGAGCCGCTCGGGCAGATATGGCGGCTCCGGCTCGCGGCGCTGCGTCTGGACGAAGCTGCCGCGGCCGATCTCGCCCGAAATCAGGCCGCGACGGATCAGTTCCTCATAGGCGCGGCTGACCGTCTGCACCGAAAGTTTCAGATCGTCGGCCAGCCTGCGATGGGTCGGCAGCCGCGCACCATTGGCCAGGCGCCCGTCATGGATGGCACGCGCGAACTGGTCGGCCAGCGATTGATATGCCGGCCGCCGGATGAGTGCGGGATCGGGTTGCCACAATGTCATGACTTATTAGAGATCGAAATCAGTGCAATTGACAATCGAAATAATGCGCCGTCATGGTACTCGGACGAAAAGTGAGCTCTGATGACATCAGCGAAACTCGACCCGATCGACCTGAAAATCCTCGACGCCATCCAGCGCGATGGACGCATCACCAAGCTGGCGCTGGCCGAGCAGGTCGGACTGTCGCCGACGCCGTGCTGGATGCGGTTGCGCAAGCTGGAAAAGGCCGGCATCGTCTCGGGCTATCACGCCAGGATCGCCATGCGCGTCGTCGCACCCGTTGCCACCGTGCTGATGGAGGTGACCCTGGCCAACCACCGCCAAGCCGATTTCGACCGCTTCGAGCGCGTCATCCGAGACATCCCAGAGATCGTCGCCTGCTGGTCGGTCGGCGGCGGCGTCGACTATGTGCTGAAGGTGATGGCGCGCGACATCGACGCCTATCAGCGGCTGGTCGACGGCTTGCTCGACCGCGAAATCGGCATCGATCGGTACTTCACCTACATCGTCATTAAGACGGTGAAGGACGAGATCGCGCTGCCTATAGCCGACCTGCTGCCGGCGCAAGCATGAGGTCAATCTCCCCTACCGTACACCCAGGAGACTGATCGAAACCCCCGTCACGTCGTCATCCTGGGGCGAAGCAAGGAGCGCAGCGACGCGGCGCAGACCCTAGGATCCATGCCGCGACTTCAAAGCGCTGCTGCGGTGCAGAATTCTGCTCCGCTGCATTCCTCGACCAAGATCACGGCATGGATCCTCGGGTCTCCGCCGCGTCGCTTCGCTCCTGCTCCGCCCGTGGATGACGAAGGCGGGGAGGCTTCGGCCAATCTCCAGGTTTAGTGCCGCCCACCGGTCAGCAGAGAGATCATCTGCGCCCGCGGGCCAATAGAGACAATCTCTCTCTATGGGGCTGTCCAAACAGCCTCTCTGTCTGCATCGGGACGGATAATCTTCCCGCATCAGTCCGAACCGGGAGGTCTCGACCATGTCCGCGCATTTCGCCCGCTCGCATCGCCATGAAGCGCTCGATCGCCTCGCCGACCGCCGGCTGCTGCGTGAACTCGCCTATGTCGATGGCCACTGGACGGCGAGCGAGGCTGCCGAAAGCTTCGAAGTCACCGACCCGGCCACCGGCACCACAGTCGCTTTCGTCGCCGCGCTCGACGGCCGGCAGACGACGAAGGCGATCGATGCCGCCGCGCGCGCCTTCCCGGCGTGGCGGGCACTGTTGCCGCAGGAGCGCTCGAAAATCCTGCGGAAATGGTTCGAGTTGATCATCGCTGCAAAGCAAGACCTCGCTCTGCTGATGACGCTGGAACAGGGCAAGCCGCTGCAGGAGTCGCTGGGCGAAATCGACTATGCCGCTTCCTTCGTCGAATGGTATGCCGAAGAAGCAAAACGCTTGAATGCCGAGAGCGTCACAAGCCATCTGCCGGGCGCCGAGATGATGGTGCGACGCGAGCCGCTCGGTGTCGTCGGCGTCGTCACGCCGTGGAATTTTCCGTCGGCGATGCTGACCCGCAAGGCTGCGGCAGCCCTTGCCGCCGGCTGCACCATCGTTGCGCATCCGTCCTCGGAAACGCCGCTGTCGGCGCTGGCGCTGGCCGAGCTCGGCGAACGCGCCGGCTTGCCCGCCGGCGTCTTCAACGTCATCACCGGCAAGGCTTCGACCATCGTCGGGCGGATGTGCGAAGACCCGCGCGTCCGTGCCATGAGCTTTACCGGCTCGACCGAGATCGGCCGGCTGATCGCCGCGCAAAGTGCGACTACCATGAAACGGCTGGTGATGGAGCTTGGCGGCCATGCCCCGCTGATCGTCTTTGCCGATGCCGATCTGGACAAAGCGGTTGATATCGCCATCGACGCCAAATTCGCCACGTCGGGCCAGGACTGCCTCGCTGCCAACCGTATCTATGTCCAGCGTCCGATCTACGATCGGTTCTGCGCCGCCTTCGCCAAGCGTATCGAGACGTTGCGGACCGGCAATGGCCTTGCTGATAGCACCGACATCGGCCCGCTGATGCACGAGCGCGCCGTCAAGAAGGTCGAGGAACAGGTCGCCGATGCCATCGCTCACGGCGCGCGCTGCCTCACCGGGGGCAAGCGGCACCAGGCTGGCCCCCTGTTCTATCAGCCGACGCTGCTGGCCGATGTCACCGATGAAGCACTGATCATGCGCGAGGAGACGTTTGGTCCGGTTGCCGCCGTGACGCCGTTCGACAGCGAGGATGAAGTGATTGCCCGCGCCAACGCTACCGAATATGGCCTCGTTGCCTATGTCGTGACCGAGAATGGTGGCCGGCAGCAGCGCATGGGCCGCGCGCTCGACTACGGCATGGTCGCCATCAACCGCGTCAAGATCACCGGCGCGCCGATACCGTTCGGCGGCGTCAAGCAATCCGGCATCGGGCGCGAAGGCTCGCGCCACGGACTCGAGGCTTTCACCGATCTCAAATATCTCTGCCTCGATGTAGCTTAAGCTGCGCCGGAATCACCGTTTTGTCAGGAGTCAAAAGAATGCTCGACCAGTCCAACGAACTCGCCGCCTGGGATCGCGACCACTTCTTCCATCCCTCGACCCATATGGGCACGCATGCGCGGGGCGAAAGCCCGACGCGCATCATGGCCGGCGGTGAGGGCGTCACCGTCTGGGACAACAATGGCCGGAAGAGCCTCGATGCCTTTGCCGGCCTCTATTGTGTCAATGTCGGCTACGGCCGCCAGAAGATCGCTGACGCCATCGCCGCCCAGGCGAAGAACCTCGCCTACTACCACGCCTATGTCGGCCACGGCACCGAGGCCTCGATCACGCTGGCCAAGATGATCATCGACCGCGCGCCGCAGGGCATGTCGCGGGTCTATTTCGGCCTCTCCGGTTCCGATGCCAACGAAACCAACATCAAGCTGATCTGGTACTACAACAACGTGCTCGGCCGGCCGGAGAAGAAGAAGATCATTTCGCGCTGGCGCGGCTATCACGGTTCGGGCGTGATGACTGGATCGCTGACCGGGCTCGACCTGTTCCACAACGCCTTCGACCTGCCGCGCGCGCCGATCCTGCACACCGAGGCACCCTACTACTTCCGCCGTGCCGACCGCTCGATGAGCGAGGAGCAGTTTTCTCAGCATTGCGCCGACAAGCTCGAGGAGATGATCCTGGCTGAGGGTCCGGAAACCGTCGCTGCCTTTATCGGTGAGCCGATCCTCGGCACGGGCGGCATCGTGCCGCCGCCGGCCGGCTATTGGGAAAAGATTCAGGCGGTGCTGAAGAAGTACGACGTGCTCCTGGTCGCCGACGAAGTGGTGACGGGCTTCGGCCGGCTGGGCACCATGTTCGGCTCCGACCATTACGGCATCAAGCCGGACCTGATCACCATCGCCAAGGGCCTGACCTCGGCCTATGCGCCGCTGTCGGGCGTCATCGTCGCCGACAAGATGTGGCAGGTGCTGGTTGAGGGTTCCGACAAGCTCGGTTCGCTCGGTCATGGCTGGACCTATTCGGCGCATCCGATCTGCGTCGCCGCCGGCGTCGCCAATCTCGAACTGATCGACGAGATGGACCTGGTGACAAATGCCAAGGAGACCGGCGCCTATTTCCGCGCCGAACTGGCCAAGGCGGTCGGCGGCCACAAACATGTCGGCGACGTGCGTGGCGACGGCATGCTGGCGGCGGTGGAATTCGTTGCCGACAAGGACGACCGGGTATTCTTCGACGCTTCGCAGAAGATCGGCCCGCAGGTGGCGACGGCGCTCGCCGTAAGCGGCGTCATCGGCCGCGCCATGCCGCAGGGCGATATTCTCGGCTTCGCGCCGCCGCTCTGCCTGACCCGCGAGGAAGCCGACATCGTCGTGTCGAAGACCGCCGATGCCGTGAAGAGCGTGTTTGCCAATCTCTGAGATCGACTATGAATGCCATGACCAGAACCCTCCCCGCCACCATGGCCGCCGTGCTGCTCACCGGGCACGGCGGACCGGAAAAACTCGTCTACCGCAGCGACGTAAAAGTGCCCGGGCCCGCTCCCGGTGAAGTGCTGGTCAAGGTCAGCGCCTGCGGCATGAACAACACCGATGTCTGGGTGCGCCAGGGCGCCTATGGCACGGAGGAGGACGCTGCCGCCGTGTCGACATGGCGCCGCCAGGGCAACACGCTTGTTTTCCCGCGCATCCAGGGCACCGACACCGTCGGTATCATCGCCGCTGTCGGCGAAGGTGTGTCGCCGGACCGTATCGGGGAACGGGTGATGGTCGATTTCTCGATCTACAATCGCGACGACGATTCGCTCGCCGACATCGACTATATGGGCCATGGCCGCGATGGCGGCTACGCCGAATATCAGGCCGTGCCGGCCGAGAATGCCCATGTCGTCGACACCGACATGAGCGATATCGAACTCGCCACCTTCTGCTGCGCCTACCTGACCGGTGAACAGATGCTGGAGCGCGCCGGCTTGAAGACCGGCGAGCGTGTGCTGGTCACCGGCGCCTCGGGCGGCGTCGGTTCCGGCATCGTTCAACTGGCACGGGCGCGCGGCGCCATTCCGTATGCCGTCGTCGGCAAGGGCAAAGGACAGGCGGTGCGCGACATCGGCGCCGAGGTTGTCATCACCCGTGGTGTTGCCGACCTGCCGCGAGCCGTGAACGAGGCGACCGGAGGCCAGCCGATCGACGTGGTGGCCGACCTCGTCGGCGGCGCCATCTTCAACGACCTGTTGCGTATTCTCAGGCCCGAGGGCCGTTACACTACCGCAGGCGCGATTGCCGGCCCGGTCGTGCAGTTCGATCTCAGGACCATGTACCTGAAGCAGTTGCAACTGCATGGGTCGAGCCAGGGCACGCGCGCGGATTTCCGCCGCATCGTTGGGTACATCGAGGCGAGAAAAATCCGACCGCTGGTCGGCGGCGTCTACAAGCTCTCCGATTTCCACCATGCGCAGGCGGATTTCATCGCCAAGGATTTCGTCGGCAAGCTGGTGGTGGTGCCGGATGCCATGTGGGGCTCGGCTGGCTGAACAACGCTCGTCTCAACCGTGCTGGGCCGCTCTCAGCAGCATGCCGAACAGGTCGCGCGGCTCGTCGGGGTCGGCCAGCATGTCGAGTTCCTGGTAGAGGCCTGTCGAGCGCAGCTGGTCCCTGACATAGCGCAGCGCCGAAAAATCCTCGATGGCGAAGCCGACCGAATCGAACAGCGTGATCTGACCGGGATCGCGCCGGCCTTGTACGGCGCCCGACATCACCTGCCACAGCTCGATCACCTCATGATCCGGCGCAAGCTGCTGGATCTCGCCCTCGATGCGCGTCTGCGGCGGATATTCGACGAAGATATCGGAGCGCAGCAGGATATCGCGGTGCAGTTCGGTCTTACCGGGGCAGTCGCCGCCGACCGCGTTGATGTGCACGCCGGAGCCGACCATGTTGTCGGTGAGGATGGTGGCGTACTGCTTGTCGGCGGTGACGGTGGTGATGATGTCGGCTCCCTCGACCGCCTCCTGCGCGGTGCCGCAGGCGACCATGTCGAAGCCGAGACCGGCGAGATTTCGGATGCATTTTTCGGTGGCAGTGCGGTCGATGTCGTAAAGCCTCAGCCTGTCGACGCCGAGCAGCGCCTTGAAGGCCACCGCCTGGAATTCGGCCTGTGCGCCGTTGCCGATCAGCGCCATGCAGCTGGAGCCGGCCGGCGCCAGGTATTTGGCGGCCAGAGCCGACATCGCCGCCGTGCGCAGTGCGGTCAGGATCGTCATTTCGGATAGCAAGACAGGATAGCCATTGTGGACATCGGCGAGCATGCCGAAGGCGGTCACCGTCTGGCGGCCCTCGCGCATGTTCTTGGGGTGGCCGTTGACATATTTGAAGCCGTAGACCTCGCCGTCGCTGGTCGGCATCAGCTCGATGACGCCCTCGGCGCTGTGCGAGGCCACGCGCGGCGTCTTGTCGAACAGCTCCCAGCGGCGGAAATCATCCTCGATGTAGCCGGCGAGTTCGACGAGGAAGCGCTCGACGCTGATCTTCAGCACCAGCTTCATCATATGATCGACGCTGACGAAGGGCACGATGTTGAGATTTGGGATCATTTTTTCTTATCCTTGCCGCATGCGGGCGGTCAGTCCTGGCGATGCGCGTTGTGCGCCTTCATCATCGCCGCCAGCGCCGGATCGTTTTGCTCCAGCGCCCTGATGGCTCCGCCTGTGTCATAGAGGCGCTCATCCTGCCCCATCTTGAACTTGGCTTCGAGCCGCCCGACCGGCAGCTCAAACCCTATGATACCAGGTATGCGCCGTTCCATGCCGCCAGGCCCCAGCTCGCGCATGCGCCAGCGGTCATCGCGATCTTTTTCCAGCACGTCGACAAGCTGCAAGAGATGCCGGGCGGTGGCGTGCTCGTCGAGCGGCACCGGATGCCCATGACAATGCACGACGGCAAAATTCCAGGTCGGCGCGCTGTCGCGCACCGGATTGCGCGGATACCAGGACGGCGAGATGTAGCCATGCGGACCGTGAAAGATGGCGACCGTCTCCCTGCCCTCGGCGATCGGCGCGCTGTGCGGATTGGCCTTGGCGAGATGCGAGACCAGCGTTCCGTTTTCACCACGCGTGCGATCGAGCACGAAGGGAAGATGCGAGACGACAAGGCCCTGCGGTCCCGCTGTCACCGCCGTGGTGAAGGCCGCCGCTTCGATCAGGCCGAACACCTCGTCGCGCGACAGTGGTGCGAACTCGGGCTTGGTATACATCAGGTCAGCTTCGCTGGGCGCGGACCGCCGGGATCAGGCCTTGCGGGCGAACCAGCAGCACGGCGATGACGCCCGACAGCACGATGGCGTCGCGATAGGGGGCGATCGCTCCCGGCAGTGTCGCTTGCAGCAGCACCTCGATGATGCCGAGCAGGAAGCCGCCGGCGACCGCACCGGGCAGGCTGCCGAGCCCGCCGACGACGGCGGCGATGAAGGCCTTCAGCACCGGCGTAAAGCCCATCAGCGGATCGACCGAGGCACGCTGCGCCACCCACAGCATGGCCGCCAGCCCGGCCAGCAGGCCGGAGAGCAGGAAGGCGGTGGCGATGATGCGGCTGGCCGGAATGCCCATCAGGCGCACGACGTCGAAATCTTCCGCCGCGGCGCGCATCGCCGTGCCGGTCACCGAGCGGCGCAGGAAGACTTCCAGCGCAATCAGCGCCAGTGCGGAGACGACGATGGAGATGCTGGGACCGACGCCGATGGTGAAGTCGCCGAAGGAGAAGGCGCCGGTCATCCAGCTAGGCATGGCGACAGCTTGCGGCCGTGCCGAGATGCCGTTCTGGAAGACGACTTTCAACAGGCTGGAGACGGCAAAGCTGGTCAGCAACAGGCTGGTGACGCTGGCGCCGCGCATCGGCCTGAAGGCGACGCGTTCCATGGCGACGGCGGCGAGCGCGCCGCAGGAGACGGCGACAAGCACCGCCACCGGGAAGGGAAAACCCAGCACCAGCGAGGCCAGAAGCGCGTAGCCCGACAGCGTCATCAACTCGCCATGGGCGAAGTTGATGAGGCCGACGATGGAAAAGACGATCGCCAGCCCGAGCGCCAGCAGGGCATAGACGCCGCCGAGGCTCACCGCATTGATGATCTGCTGCGCGATCATGCTTCTTAAGCTCCCAGATAGGCTTGGCGGACGAGGTCCGATGAAGCGAGTTCTTTTGCCGTGCCCGACAGCACCACCTCGCCATTGGCGAGCACGACGGCGCGGTCGGCGATTTCGAGCGCCAGCGCCACATTCTGTTCGACCAGCAGGATGGTCAGGCCCTTGCGGCGCAGTTCCGCGATCAGGTCGAAGACGGTGTCGATCAGTTGCGGGGCAAGGCCGAGCGAGGGCTCGTCGAGCAGGATCATGCGCGGCTTGCCCATCAGCGCGCGGGCGATGGCCAGCATCTGCTGTTCGCCGCCCGACAGATTGCCGCCCTTGACGCGGTGGTAGCGGCGCAGGATCGGGAACAGCTCCAGCATCTCCTCCTCGCGCAGCCTTGCCTCGGCCGCCGGCTGATGCACTGCGCCGCCGAGACGCAGATTGTCGGCCACCGTCAGGCTGGCGAAGATACGGCGGCCTTCGGGAACCAGCGCGACGCCCTTGCGGGCAATCGCCTCCGGCGCCAGGCCGGTGATGTCGACACCGTCGAAGATCACCTTGCCGGATGCCGCCGGCACCAGCCCGGCGACGGCGCCGAGCGTCGAGCTCTTGCCGGCGCCGTTGGCGCCGACCAGCGCGATGATCTCGCCGCTGCCGACGGTGAGGTCAACGCGGCGTACCGCCTCGACCTCGCCGTACCGGATTTTCAGGGCTTCGACGCTCAGCATGACATCACGGCGCGGGAACGTCGGCAGCGTCGGGGATCAGGGTCTGGACATGCTTGCCCTCGCCGCCCTCGTAGCGCATCAGCGCCACCGGCCTCAGCGGCATGCGATCGGTGCCGGCATAGGTGATCTTGCCGGTGATGCCTTCGAAATCCTTAAGGCCGGCGATGGCGTCGCGGATCGCTTTCGGCTCGTCGGAGCCGGCCGTCTTGACCGCCTGGTCGAGGATCAGGCCGATCTCATAGCCATTGACTTCATAGGTCGATTCCGGTGCGTGGCCTGCATATTTGGTGAAGGCGGTATTGAAGGCCTCGAGCTTGCTGCCCGGCTCGGCATAGCCGGCCGCGGTGTAGACGACGCCGTCGACCAATTTGCCGAGCGCCTTGATGGTCGGCGTGCCGATGGCATCGGCGCCATAGACCGGGATGGTGATGCCGGCGCCACGCAATTGCTGGATGAAGGCCGGGAAATCCGGCTCGTAGGCGGCCGTCATGATCAGGTCGGGCTTGTCGGCCAGGCCCTTGATGTTGGTGATCTCGGCGGAAAAGTCAGGCTGTCCCATACTGAAGGTGCCGCGACCGACAATGGCGCCGCCCTTCTTCTCGAACACCTTGCCGAAATATTCCGGCAGATTGGCGGTGTAGGTGGAGTCCGGCGAGGTCAGCAGGAACACCTTCTTCTTGCCTTCGGAGACGGCGAAGTCGGCGACCGCCGTCGCCTGCACATTGTCGGCCGGATAGGTACCGAACATGACGTCGCCGACCGCGCCGGTGAGCACGGGGGCGGAGCCGCACAGCGTCAGGGTCGGAATGCCGAGCGGCTGGGTGAGCTGGCCGGCGGAAATCGAGGGATCGGCATCGCACGGCGTGATCATGATCTTGGCGCCGGCGTCGATCAGTTCCTGGGCGACGGTGGCGGTCTGCGCGGTATCGGAGCGCGTGTCCTTGATCAGCAGCTTGACGGTGTATTTGCCGCCGAGGCCACCCTTGGCGTTGAGCTCGTCGAGCGACATGCGCAAGCCGGCAAGTGCCGGCTGGTCGTAGGGAGCGAGGCCACCGGTCTGCGCGGTCGCGGCACCGATGATGATCTCCTCGGCGCTGGCCGTCGAAATGGCGGCGATGCCGAACACGGCCGCGCACAGGGCGGCGCGATGGAGGCGATAGAGGCTTGGCATGTCGGTTCTCCTTCTGGATTTCTTATGGTTGGCTGTCGTTGCGGGTCATGCGGTCTGGTTTTCAGGCGTTTCGGTCTTGGCGCGCGCCGTGCGGCTGCCGAGATAGGCTGCGATCACGGCAGGGTTCTTCTGAACGTCGCCCGGCGTGCCGTCGGCGATGACGCGGCCATGATCGATGACGACGATGCGCTCGCACAGGTTCATCACCAGCCGCATGTCGTGTTCGATCAGCACAATGCCGATGCGGCGCTCGGTGCGGACCGTCGAGAGGATCGAAACCAGTTCGGCGGTCTCGACGGCGTTCATGCCGGCGGCCGGCTCGTCGAGCAGCAGGAAGCGCGGCTTCAACGCCAGTGCACGTGCCACTTCGAGCCGACGGCGCTGGCCGTAGGCAAGCCTGGCGGCCGGTTGATCGGCAAATCTCTCCAGCCCCATGCGCGCAAGTTCACCCATTGCCGCCGCCTCGGCATGGCCAAGATCCGGCTCCACCTGGCGGGCGGCGACGACGACATTTTCGAGCACGGTCATGTGCGGGAAGACGCGGATGTTCTGGAAGGTGCGGGCAACGCCGGAGCGGGCGAAGCGGAAGGCCGAAGCCTGCCGGACCACGCCACCCACCGACACGGTGCCGGCACTTGGCTTGATATCACCGGCCAGCATGTTGAGCAGCGTCGTCTTGCCGGCGCCATTGGGGCCGATGATGCCGGTGATGCTGTCGGTCTCGAAATCCAGGCTGACGTCGTCGACGGCGACGACGCCGGCATAGCGGCGCGACAGATGGACGGCGGTGAGCCGGTCACTCTCGACATGCCGCGGTGGCGCCGTTGAAGCCATCACGGCCTGGCGTCCGGGTCGGCGCAGCAGGTTCAGTTCACGCTCGCCGAACAGACCGGTCGGGCGCCGCCAGATAACCAGGATCATGGCGATGGCAAGCACGCCCTGGGTCAGGCCGAACAGGACGGGCAGATGCAGGCCGAGCACCTCGCCGCCGCCTTCGAAGCGGCGCACCACTTCGACCAAAACGATGGTGACGATGACGCCGGCGAAAGCGCCGAGCGACGAGGTCATGCCGCCGACGATCAGCATGGCGAGCATGGTGAAGCCGAGGTCGAAATAGAAATCGCGTGGCGAGAACGCACCCAGAAACTGCGCCATCATGGCGCCGGCGGCCATGGCGGCGACGACACCCGCCACCCAGGCGGCCAGACGCGCCGTGCGCTGGTCGACGCCGACGGCGGCGGCACCGCGCTCGTCATTGGCGGCGGCGCGGGCGGCAAGGCCGAAGGAGGTTTCGCGAAACAGCCTCGCCGCCACCAGCGCCATCGAAGCGACAGCGGCAGCCGTCCACAGCCCGACCTCGCGCGGCACGCCATAGAATGGCTGACTGCCGCGCGTGATCTCGCGCCCGGCCACCAGCAGCGTGTAGACGATGATCAGCATGGCAAGCGTTGCGATCGAAGCGCTCGATCCGGAAAGCCTGAGCAGCGGCGTGCCGGTCAACAGGCCGACGATGACCGCGAGAGCAAGGACGACGGCCAGCGCCGCGAAGAAGGAGAGTTGATACCCGGCGAGGAATTGCGGCAGGTCGCGCAGCGCCGTTCGCTGCAATGCGGTCGGCATGGTGAGGATGCCGGTGGCGTAGGCGCCAAGGCCGACAAAGGCGGCCTGACCGAACGAGACGATGCCGCTGTTGCCAGAGAATATCTGCAGGCCAAGCACCGCCGTCAGCATGATCGCGGCATAGGTGACCACACGTTGCATGGCGGCGCTGCCAAAGATGAAGGCGGCAAGCGCCACCAGCAGCAGCACCGCGACCATGCACAGGGCATCGGCAGTGGCGTTGCGAAACGCGGCCGGCATGAAGCCACTGGGCTTGCTCTCGCTCATCGTCACCGACGCCATTACGCGGCCCTGAAGCGATCGGGTGAAAACGGCGCCAGGATCGGTTGCGCGCCTTCGGTGACCAGCCTGGCCACCGCCTCGCCGACTGCCGGCCCGGTCTTGAAGCCGTGGCCGGAGGATCCCGCCGCAACGACCAGCCCTTCGACGTCAGGCATGGCGCCGATGACCGGCAGATCGTCGGGGCTCATGTCGTAGAGTCCGGCATAGCCGGGCCGGATGCCAAGCTCGGCCATGGCAGGGACTCTGCCAGCGAAGGTCTCCAGAATCTCGACCGATTCCTGCTCCTCGACACCTTCCATGTAATCATCAGGATTTTCGACCAAACGCGGGCGGCCCGCATGTTCGTGGCGCAGGCCGGTGCCGCCACCAGCCCAGGTGCCGGCCAGGATGACGCCGTCATTGTCAGGCCGTGCATAGTTGCAGGAAATGTCGTCGCACCAGGCGAAAGGCATGACCTGCCTTGCCTTGCCGGCTGCGTCGAGGACGGCCATCGGATGGCGCTCGACATGCAGCGGCAGATCGAGGCCGACCGTTGCCAGCAGGCGGCGCGTCCACGGCCCGGCGGCCAGGACGACGGTACCGGCTTCCAGCACCGTTCCATCGGTCAAGGTGACGCCGGCGATGCGGTCGCCCTGCCGTTGAAGGCTCTCGACCAGCGTGTTCTGCATGATCCTGGCACCGTTGGCGCGGGCGGCACGGGCGATGGCGTTGGTGGCGCCGAAGGCATCGGCGTAGCCATATTCCGGCTCCCACAGAGCCATTGCGACATTGTCCAGGGCAAAGCCGGGTGCCGCGTCGGCAAAGGCCTGCGGCGACAATGTCTCGATGCGCGCGCCCTCGCCGCGGATGCGTTCGGCCGCCGCCGTCCAACTCACCTTGTTGTCGTTGCCGCAGACCCACATCATGCCGATTTCGGTGACGAAAGAGCCTTCGCCCGCGATTTCCGGCAGCGACACCAGGATCTCGCGGCCACGTATGGAAAGCTGCGACAATTCCGGCATCAGGTAGAAGGCGTGCAGCAGCGCCGACGATTTGCCCGACGGGCCGCCGGCGGGATGGGTCTGCTCGACCAATGTGACCTTCACACCGGCCTGGGCCAGATGATAGGCGGCGCTCGATCCGACAATGCCGGCACCGACGACGATGACGTCGCTTCCGTTTCGCATGGCTGTTCCCCACAGTCTCTTGGCTGCTTTCCGACAAAGTAGGACCAGCGATCACGCAATGTCAACATCTCTTCATTGTTGACCAAGATTTAAATCTCTGTAATAAACTCGACAAAACAAGAGAACACGGATTTCGGGGAGGCCCATGGCGATACGCGATGTTCTGATGCGCGGGGATCTTGCGCTGACTCCGTCGGAAGAAAAGATCGTCCGACTGCTGTTGACGGACTATCCGACCTCCGGCCTCGGCACCGCCTCATCGCTCGCCCGGCGCGCTGGCGTCAGCGATCCGACCGTGGTGAGACTGGTCGTCAAGCTCGGCTATGAAGGGTTTCCGGATTTCCAGGCGAAGCTTCTGGCCGAAGTCGAGGCAAGACTGCACTCGCCGCTGCTGATGATGGAGGCCAAGCGGCAGAGCGGCTCCAACGACAGCGCCGTGCTGGCCTATCTCGACAGCGTCACCACGGCCTTGCAGAAAGCCACCGCCGCGACACCTGTCCAGACATACGAGCGGGCCGCCCGCCTGCTGATGGAGGTCAAGGGCGAGGTTGTGATGGTCGGCGGCCGGTTCAGCCGTCACATCGCCGGCATGCTGGCCGGCTATCTCGTGCAGTTTCGCTCCGGGGTTCGCGATCTCGGCGTGCTTTCTCCACAGACTTTCGACACGCTCGCCGACCTCGACCGGCGCGACGTGCTCGTCGTGTTCGACTACCGCCGCTACCAGCTTGACGTCATGGCCTATGCGAGCCAAGCGGCAGCGCTCGATGTGCGCATCGTCCTGTTCACCGACCAATGGCTGTCGCCGATATCAGACCTCGCCGAAGTCACCATCGTCAGCCCGCTCGAAGTCGCCTCGCCCTACGACACGCTGGCGCCGGCGATCGCCCAGATGGAGGCGCTGGTCGCCCATATCGTTTCGACGCTGGGCGACGACGCGCGCGCCCGCATTGAGCGGCTCGAAAGGGTGCGACATGCCAATGCCGTGACACTCGACAGCGACCCGCAAGAGAACGGCGCGCGCAAGATACCCGGACCCCGCAAGACGCCGGGACCTAAATCAGCAAAGCAGGACGACAAAGCATGACCCAGGCCCTACCCAAACGAGACGAAGCCTTCCGTGCCGGCGAAACGGCCCTGCTGCTCGTCGACATGCAGCGCATCTGGCTGGAGCCGGGCGCAGATCCGTCGCATCCGGAGCGTGGGCCGGATCATTATTTCTACCGGCAGACATCGTCACAGACGATCCCCAACCAGGAGCGCCTGCTGGCCGCTGCACGGGCCAATGGCGTCGAGGTGCTGCACACCATCATCCAGAGCCTGACCGAAGACGGCCGTGACCGCTCGCTCGACCACAAGCTGACGCCGATCCATGTCGCGCCCAGCCTCCCGGAGGGTCTGCCGGTGCCGGCGCTGGCGCCGGTTGGCGACGAGATCATGCTGCCGAAGACGTCGTCGGGCATCTTCAATTCGACCAATGTCGACTATCTCCTCAAGAACCTCGGCATCCGCTATCTCGTCGTGGTCGGCGTGCTGACCGATCAATGCGTCGACATGACGGTGCGCGACGGCGCCGACCGCGGCTATCTTGTCACCTGCGTATCGGATGCCTGCGCCACCATTACGCAGGAACGCCACGACATCGCGCTCAAGGCCTTCGGCGGCTACTGCTGGGTGGCCGACACCGACACCGTCGTCGCCCGCTTCAACGCTTTGGGAAAACCGGCATGACATCGACTGTCGAGCCTCTGGTTGCCGTCGTCACCACGGATCTCTCCGCCGTCACGCGGGGCCGCTTCGTTGCCGAAAGCAAGTTGCAGAAGACCGCCACGACCGGCGTCGGCTGGCTGCAGGCCAATCTGTCGCTGACGCCGTTCAACTCGATCGTCGATCCCAACCCCTGGGGCTCGTCGGGCGACCTGCGGCTGATCCCCGATCTCAAGGCGCGCTTTCGCACGACACGCACCGGATCGGCGACGCCGTTCGACATGGTCGCCGGCGACATCGTCGAGCTCGATGGCAGCCCATGGCTCGGCTGCACCCGCACGATGCTGAAAGAGGCGCTGGCCGATTTGAAAGCCGCAACCGGCCTGTCGGTCATCGCCGCCTTCGAGCATGAGTTCAATGTCGCCGACGGCGGCTTCGCGCCGGCGCATTCGATGTCTTTCGCCGCACTGCGCCGCACGGACCCCTTCGCGCCCAACCTGATGGCGGCGCTCGAGGAAGCCGGAGTCGCTCCCGAGGTGGTCATCGCCGAATTCGGCGACGAGCAGTTCGAGGTGACGCACGAGCCGGCGGACGCGCTGACGGCGGCGGACCGCGCCGTCGCCATCCGCGAAATCACGCGCGAATTGGCGCGCAATGCCGGCTGGCGTGCGAGCTTCGCGCCCAAAACCGCGCCAACTGCCGTCGGCAACGGCGTCCACATCCATTTCAGCTTCGTCGACGAGGCCGGCAAGCCGGTGACATACGATCCAACGCAGCCCGGACGTCTTTCCGCCAAAGCCGGCGCCTTCTGTGCCGGCGTGCTGCGCCATCTGCCTGGAATGACCGCGATGACGGCGTCGAGCGTGTCGTCCTTCTACCGGCTGAAGCCGCACAGCTGGAGTTCGTCCTATACCTGGCTCGCCGACCGCGACCGCGAGGCGTCGCTGCGCATCTGCCCGACTGTGACGATCGGCGGACGCGATCCGGCGCGGCAATACAACATCGAATACCGGGCCGCTGACGCCACGGGCAATCCCTATCTGTCGCTGGCGGCGATCATCCGCGCCGGGCTGGAAGGGCTGAAGGCGGGCCTGCCGTCGCCGCCTTTGGTCACCGGCGACCCGACACTGATGAGCGAGGCTGAGCGGGCGAGTCTCGGTCTGGTGCGCCTGCCCGAAACCCTGCCGGCGGCACTGGACGCGTTGCTGGCCGACGGCACCGTGACGGGATGGTTCGCGCCTGTCTTCATCGAAACCTTCGTCGGCCTCAAGCGACATGAAGCCGAGCGTCTTGCCGGTCTCGATCCGGCCTCCATCTGCGATCTCTACCGGACGCTCTATTGATGACCGCGCAGGCCGGAAAAGATTGGCCCGAGGCCGTCGAGGTCCTCAACGAGCACGGCCGCTCCGATATCGTGCTGTTGTGTGAGCATGCGTCCAACCACATGCCGGCCGAGTATCGGCAGCTCGGCCTCGATGCCGGCCATCTGCAGCGCCACATCGCCTGGGATATCGGCGCCGCCGAAGTGACCCGCCTGCTGTCGTCGAAGCTCGATGCTGCGGCCTTCCTCAGCGGTTATTCGCGGCTGCTGATCGACCTCAACCGGCCACTGGGCACGCCAGGCAGCATTCCGGTGCTGTCGGAAGACACCGACATTCCCGGCAATGTCGGCATCGATGCGACGGAGCGGACCCGACGCGCCGAGATCATCTTTTCGCCGTTTCATGACCGGGTGACCGCGTATCTTGACCGCCGGGCGCAAGCAGGCCGGCAGACGCGGATCGTGACGATCCATTCCTTCACGCCGGTCTTCCTCGGTGTCAGCAGACCCTGGCATGCCGGCGTGCTGCACGACCAAGCAAGAGATCTCGCCGAAACGATCCTTTCGGGCCTGCGCACCGACGCCGGGCTCAATGTCGCGGCCAACGTGCCCTATGTGATCAGCCGCGACGCCGATTACGCCGTGCCCATCCATGGCGACGATCGCGGCATCGCCGCCGTCCTCGTCGAGATCCGGCAGGACCTTTTGTCGACACGGCGCGGCATCGAGGAATGGGCGGACCGGCTGGCAGCGGCACTGCCGGCAATCGAGACGGAAACCGTGTCGTGAGCAATCTCAGCCTGCGCGAACGTGATGCCGCGGCCATCGCCCAGATCGGCAAGCTGCGTTTCTCGCCGCTCAGCATCATCGGCGGCCGGGGCAACCGGCTGATCGAGGAAGGCGGCCGCTCCTTGCTCGACCTGTCGGGATCGGCCGGTCCGGCGGTGCTCGGCTACGGCCATCCGGCCGTCGTCGAAGCGGTCGAGACGTCGATCCGCGACATGGCCGGCGCCAGCCTGCTGCTCTACCCGAACGAGCCGGCTGTATCGCTGGCGGAGCGGCTGCTGGCGATTACGCCGGGAGAAGACGAACGGCGCGTCTGGTTCGGCCATTCCGGGTCGGATGCCAACGACTGCGCGGTGCGCGTGCTGCAGGCGGCCACCTGCCGTTCGCGCTTCATCTCGTTCATCGGCTCCTATCACGGCAATCTCTCCGGCTCGATGGGCATCAGCGGCCATACCGCCATGACCCACACGCTGCCCCGGCCGGGCGTGCTTCTGCTGCCCTATCCCGATCCGTACCGACCGAATTTCAGCAGCGAGGACGTGCTTGCGCTGCTCGACTACCAGTTCGAGACCACCTGCCCGCCGCATCAGGTCGCGGCGGTGTTCGTCGAGCCGTTGATGTCGGATGGCGGGCTGATCGTGCCGCCGCCCGGCTTTCTCAAGGCATTGCAGGAGCGTTGCCGCAGGCACGGCATCAAGATTGTCGTCGACGAGGTCAAGGTCGGGCTCGCTCGCAGCGGCATGATGCACTGCTTCCAGCATGAAGGACTGACGCCGGACCTCGTCGTCTTTGGCAAAGGCATCGGCGGTGGCTTGCCGCTGTCGGCCGTGATCGGCCCTAAGGAGATCATGGACCATGCGCCGGCCTTCGCGCTGCAGACGACCGCGGGCAATCCGGTGGCGACATCGGCCGGCAACGCGGTGCTGAAGACGATCGAGACGGATGGCTTGGTCGAGCGCTCGGCGCGGATCGGCATGCTGTTTTCCAGCGCATTGCGAGCCCTTGCCGCCAGACACGAGATCATCGGCGACGTGCGCGGGCGCGGCCTTGCCATCGGCGTCGACCTAGTCAAGGACCGCACGACACGCGAGCCGGTTGCGGCGGCGACCACGGCCAAGATCATCTATCGCGGCTATGAGCTGGGTGCGGCCTTCACCTATGTCGGGTTGAAGGCCAATGTGCTGGAGTTCATGCCACCGCTGACGCTGACGGAAGACGAGAT
>NZ_RZTB01000097.1:0-22562 GCF_003997735.1 Mesorhizobium sp. M7A.F.Ca.MR.148.00.0.0
CGATGGCCAAAATACCCTGGATGAAACGATTTACAACATCGCGCGGGGAGGCGAGGAGAGCAGGATTGGCGCTGGGATGAGGTGCCCTGTCGGAGCCGATATGTGCAGCAATGCAACAGTGAAGAATCGTTTGACCACGATGGCGAGGAGACGACGTAAGAACCAGTAATGACGCAATTGACACGGGGCAGGGAATTGGTTCTGCTGGCGCCGTACCAATTTGGAGGGCACTTTACAGTGAAGAAATACGAGAAACCAACCTTGCAGAAGCGCGACAGGCTTTCGGGCGTCACGGCCCAGACTACCCCATCGGCACCTCAGTCGACGGCAACCTGAGCGGTTGGCGTCTGACGCATTCGCCTTATAAGGCAATCAATATTGGCAATCGATAGGGCGCGACTGGTCGCGCCCTATTGCATATTGGCCATGGGCGCCTGCCGTTTTCCCAGATGCCGGACCTTGCGGCCGATGATCATCAGCCGGCGCGCGGTGTTGTTGCGCAGGCGCCTTGCGCGCCATTCCAGTCCGGTGCCGGCGGTGATCGACTTGGCATAGTAACTCACCCGCATGCCATCCTCATCGGCAGCCACCTTGACCGGGTCGTCATAGAAGGCGTTGATCTTGTCAGCCGCCATGCCTGGTGTTTCGAGCCATCGTGGAATGTGAACCGAATGGAGCTGATCGACGTCGGTCATCACCCGGCCGATGCCGACGCCCGGTGTTGGACACGTGGTACAGAAAGCATCGCCGATGAAGATGACCCCGTCGCGGCGATGGCCTTGCGTGGTGCTCAGGCTGATCTGCCTGACCTCGACAGGACTTGCGACTTCGAAGTTGCCGCATCGCGCTGCTATTTCGGGCATCAACTCGCAGAGCATCTTTTGCGGTTCCTGGCGAAACGCCCGCGTCCACGGCTCGGCCACTTGCCGATAGCCGAACATGTTCGCTCGCATCTTGTCGCCGAGGGGAAAGATGCTGATGTAGGCGATACGGTCGGCAGCCCGCCTGCTGTAGCAGGTGACGGACTGATGACCGAAATCCCGCGGCGAGATGGCGAGGTCGAATCCCATCGACAGTGAATGCGCCTTCGATTGCTCGATACGCTCGACCCCGACGGCGCGCCGCACCGCCTCGCCGTGACCGGTTGCCACCACCAGCAGGCGGGCATCGATGACGGCGCCGTCGGCCAGCACAAGCCGCTGCCGGTCCGGTCCAGTCGAGACTTCGGTTACCTTGCCGACCGTCAGCGGCACTTGCGCAGGCAAGGCGTCGCGCAGGCCATTGATCAGTGCGCCATAGGAGAATGTGAATTCAGCCTTCTTCTCATGCGCGAAAAACTGGCCGAGGCGGAAAATATATGTGTCGGTTGTCGAGGTGACGAGACGCTTGACCGTAGCATCGAGGCCGAGCTTTTCGAACAGCAGCATCTGATCCATGCCGATCTTCTCGGCCCGGAATTCCTCGTGGTGGACGCGGTGCGGATCAATCAGCGCCACCTTGCACCCGGCTTGTCCCAACAGCATTGCCAAGGTGGTGCCGGCCATTCCGGCGCCGACGATCGCCACATCGACTTGGGCCGGGCCAGCCTCTGAGATACTCATTTTGCTGCCCTTTCTGGTGGCAACTGCACGTTTCACAATCTCCGATAGAAAATATCTTCCGGAGCTAAATCAACCGCAAGCAACCGGAGCGCGTGCCTGGTAGTAACCAAGGGTTAGGTTAATCGCGGGTCCGCTGCTTCCAGCGCGGTGCAATCGCCGAGCCATCGATGAACTCAAAGCCGCCAGCCTCGTTGAGCGTGTGAAGTTTACGCCCGCTCCATAGCGCACCTGGATTTAAGATGGTTTCAACGACCTGCTCCATGCCGATCAAATCAAGGTGAGAAATGCGTGCGATGCCAAGCGCCGCGCCATAGCTCCTGCGGCAGTCCTGCACCGGGCGCAGCAGGTCGTTGCCGCGCCTGACGATGCGGCCGGCCGGCCGCGCCGAGGCAATGTCGATCAGCACGGGATTTTTGGGATGCGGCGTCCAGGGGCCGCGAAAATTCGGCGCCGACCATAGGTGCAGCGCGTCGGAGAAGGCGCCGCCACCGTCGCGGACGGTCGCGAACAGCCACCAGGCGCCGCCATGCTCGACAAGCGTGGCGTCGCTGGCCACGACACCGGACAGAAGCGTCGCCTCCTTGACCCATCCACCGGGGAAGGCGGTGGCCCGGTAGAGATCGACGGTGCCGTTGGCGCAGCTTTCCGGCACCATCCAGACCTCGCCGTCGCGCTCGAAGACGAAGGGGTAGGAGAGATGGTAGGGCAGATCCAGCACCGGTTCAGGTCGTCCGAGCGGGCCTGCCGGGCCGAAGGGCACGGCGGAGATGATGGCTTTGCCGAGCCGGTGGATATAGTCCTCGACGAACAGGGTCAGCTGCCCCTGATAGAGGATGGGAAACGGATCGGCGTAGAAGCGGCTGCCATCGTCCGGCAACTCTTGCCAACCCGACGCCGGATGCGCGCGCAGGTCGAACAGATCGTGGCCCCCGGTTTGCCGCCAGCCGACCTTCCAATGCGGCGCGTTGTAGCAAAGGTGATAGATTTTCTGAACGATCCGCCTCGCCAGCGCCTTGCCGGCTCTGACCCCAAGCTTGCCGGCCGAGGGCATTGGCGGCGGGCTGCCTGCCTGCGCCGGCTCTGGCAGATCGGGCACCGACTTTGCCGCGCCTGACATGGCAGCGACGATCAGGCTTGCCGTGCGCGCCAGCATATCCTGGAAGGACGCCAGCGCGATGCCGCCATATTCTGTGCCCAGACGCCCGGCCGCGATCGCAACGCCGTTCTCCTCGATGCGGGCAAGTGGCGTGCGGCCGGCGAGGATCGAGGCCAGCAAGGCCGCTTCGCCGCTGGCGCCGTCATAGGTGACGCGCCAGACCCGTGTGCTTTCCAGCCTGACATCGCCGCAGAGGTCGACGACCAGGTCAGGCGAAGCGGGGGACCGCCGATAGGGCGCGAGCGCCGAAAGCGGCACACGCTTGGCCAGTCCATCATGGGCCAGTCCATCATGGGGCAGTCCGTGGATCGCCGTTTCGAGTTGAAACAGGGCTGCGGCGCTGCGCGGAATGCCGCCGCCCGCCGGCCTGACATCGACGGACAGTTCGACGTCGCCGAGCGCGGCAAGGCGCTCCAGCAGCGTGAGATGAAAGGCGCGGACGCAGTCGCCGTCCAGACGTAGACTTATCTGCATGGTGGAGGCCCGAAAACGCGGTGCCCGGCCTTGCCGGCCAGGCCGGTCCGGTCAAATTGTAACCCCATCTGCATCCGTCTCCGCTCGCCGCGTAACCAACACCCCGATATGTATATTTTTAAGCAAACCGCGTGCCAAAATTCACGTCACCTCTCAACATAATTAACAATGTTTTAACAGTTGGAGGAATAGCTAGGTTAGCGCCGCAACTGACCTTGCCGGCATATGGAGTATTGTCGGAGGCAGCCATGCAATCATCCCTGCCCATGGTTCCTCAGCAACACTCTCCGGATGCGGCACGCGCGGGATCATACGCAGCTTCGACTGTCGAACTGGGCGACCTGAAGCGCATCCTGGTGCGCCGCCGGTTCTGGATCTTCGGCACTGTCGCACTGCTGACGGTGGTCGCCCTTCTCTACGGTCTTTTCACGCCCGCGCTCTACAGCTCGGCGGCGGAAATCCTCATCGATCCGCAGGACCTGCAGGTGGTCACCAACGACGTCAATCCCAGCCGTATCTCGCCCGATGGCGGCATCACGCAGGTCGAGAGCCAGGTCAGCGTGGTCCAGTCGACAGGCGTGCTGATGCGGGCGATCGCGGCGACAAACCTGACGCAGGATCCGGAATTCAATGGGCAGGGCTTGCTGTCGCGCCTGCTCGGTTCGGCATCGGCCGAAGGCGACAGGTCGGTGCAGACACTCGACGCGCTGCGCCGGCGCCTGGCGGTCAAGCGGGCCGACAAGGTCCTGGTCCTCGACGTCATCGTCACCGCCAAGAGCGCCGACAAGGCCGCCCTCCTGGCCAACGCCATCGCGCAGGCCTACCTGGTCGATCAGGCGAGCGCGCGCGCGAAAATGGCCAGGGACGCCTCCGAGTCGATCACCGCCCGGCTGGACGAGCAGCGCAAACGCGTCCAGCAGGCCGAGAATGCCGTCGAGGCCTACAAGTCCGCCAACAACATGGTGATGGCGGCAGGGAACCTGGTCAGCGACCAGGAACTGACCGAGATCAACACGCAGCTTGCGGCGGCGCAGAGCCGCACCGCGGCGCTGAAGGCGCAGGTCGACCAGATGCGCCGGCAGAGCGGCACGGCGGACGCAACCTCGGAAGCGATGCGCTCGGCGGTGATCTCGAGCCTGCGGGCACAGGAGGCGACGCTGGTCGACCAGGTCTCGCAGCTCGGCACGGAGCTGGGGCCGCGTCATCCTTCGCTGATCGCAGCCCAGCAGCAGCTGCGCGACACGCGCCAGCTGATCGCGCGCGAGCTCGGCCGCATCGCCACCGCCACCGAGACGGACTACGAACGGGCGCTGGCCAACCAGCAGGCGCTGGAAGCCAAGGTCGCCGGCATGAAGAGCAAGTCGCTCGACACCGACCAGGCCTCGGTGCGGCTGCGCGAATTGCAGCGCGATCTCGAGGCGCTGCGTTCCGTCTACTCGAACTATCTCCAGCGCGCCCAGGAAACGCGCGAGCAGATCAATGTCGACAGCACCAATGCGCGCATCATCTCCAATGCCATGCCCGCCTTGAAGAAAAGCTGGCCGCCTTTGCCGCTGCTGTTGCTGGGCGCGATATTCGGCGGCCTCGGGCTCGGCACCGGTCTGGCGCTGATCGCCGAATATTCCTCGCCGACGGTGCTTTCCAGCGCGCAGATGCAGTCGGCCATCGACGCGCCGGTGCTGGGCGTGGTGCCGGCAAATTCAGGCACTGGGTGGCGCTGGTGGCCTTTCGGCGCAAGTTCGGCCGCCGCCTCCAGCCAGAAGACCGACGCCGTTGTCGGCCTTGCGCTGAGGCGCATGTTCAGTTCGGGCCAGCGTCCGGCGGACTGGCCGCTGGTGCCTTCCATCCTGGTGACATCGTCGCCGGGCGAGGGCGCGCAGCGCAGCCGGGTGGCGCGGCTGCTGGCCAATGCCGCGGCGTCCAGGGGCAGCCGGGTGCTGTTCATCGATGCCAATGCCGGCGGCGACCAGAAGGATCCGCAGCCGGGGATCCTCGATGTGCTGCGCGGCGAGTACGCCTTTGAGGCCGTCAGCCATTACGCAGCCGGCAGCAACGTTGCCGTGCTGGGCAGGGGCCGCTCAAAGGCGGTCTTCCAGGAAGCGCATGGCATCTATTTTGCGCAGCAGATGCTGGCCCGGGCCAGCCGGAGCTTCGAACTCGTCGTCATCGACGGCGGCGCGCTGGCCGACAATCTCAATGCCTCGCCGCTGGTTGCCATGGCCGACGAGATCGTACTCGTCGCCACGCTGAACGCCACCCCGATGCGGGACGTCACGACGACCGCGCAGGCGGTTTCCGTCATGGGGCGGTTGCCGACGGCCGCCTTGCTGGTCGACGAGGCCGCCTGATATGGCTGCCAGTTGGAGCGCAAGCGCTTCGAACCATGGTGCTGCCGCACCCCGCGCCGGCACGTCGCTCGATGCGCTGACGCGCTTCGGACTGATCGCGGCGGTAGCGGTGCTGTTCGGCATCTCGGGCGGCATGCTGTGGCTGGTCGGCTACAATTATGATGGCCTGTTCGGCAACCCGGCGACCAAGATCCACCCGTCAACCTATCTCATCGTCCTCTTGTTTGCCTGGCGTTCCTGTGCGTCAGGCAATCCGGTCGGCTATATCGTCCATCTCGCCGACAGGCGGCCGGCCAGCGCGCTGATGGCCGCCATATCGATCGTGCTTTTGTTCGTCGTCATCGCCAGGCAGCGGCCCGGCATGGCTGGCATGATCGATACGTTCGTGGCCGCGGCACTTCTGGTACTGATGCTCAGCGAGGACGACGAACGGACATTCGCCGGGCTGCAGACCGTCGTTCACGTTGTCATGACGGCGAATGCGCTGCTTGCCCTTTTCGAGTTCGCCACCAAGACGCTTATCTTCCCCTATCGCCTGGACGGCGTGGCGTTTACCACCGATCTGCGCTCGAGCGCTCTGCAGGGACATCCGCTCGCCAATGCCATGGTGACGTCGATCTACGTGCTTGCGCTGCTCTCCGGTGCCAGATCCCTGTCGACGCCTGTGCGGATAGGATTGATCGGCCTGCAATGCGCGGCACTTGTCGCGTTCGGCGGCCGTTCGGCGATGGTGATGACGATTGTGCTGGGCGGTTGCTATCTGCTTTCCAAGGGCATCAGCAAATTGCGCCGGGGACGCGTCAATCTCTTGGGTGCGGCACTCGGCTTCATGCTTGCCGCGCTGCTGCCGGTCGTCATCATCGTGGCGGCATATTATGGCTTTTTCGACGCGCTGCTGGAGCGCTTCGTGTCGGACAGCGGCAGCGCCAATGCCCGCGTCGAGATGTTCGAGCTCTTCAAGCACCTGGAATTACGCGATCTGATCGTGGGGCCGGATGTCGACCTGATTGACAGCCTGCGCCGCATCAACGGTCTCGAACAGGGCATCGAGAACCCGATCATCCGCACGGTCCTCTATCAGGGCGCCTTCTTCACCCTTTTGCTGACGTTCGGCTTCGTGCTGTTCCTGTTCGAGGTGGCGCGCCGCTGCCATCCCGGCATCTGGCTGCCGATGCTGGGCTGGGTCATTCTGATCAACACCTCGGAAAGCGTCGCGTCGAAGACGACGCTGCTGACCAAGTTCGTGGTGCTGGCGCTGGTGCTTTACCGGCCGACGCGGGCAGCGTTCAGGCCCGTCAGTCCGCCGGCATGGTCAGGCCAAGCGCCGCGATGATATCGGGGTCCAGTGCCCGGGTGGTGTCGTCCATCATGCCCATGCCATCGAAGAGATCCCACAGTGCCCAGGCGAAGCCGAGTTCCTCGGCGCTCCGCCTGACATCGGCGATGTAGCGCGCGCGATCCGGATTGGGGGCGGCGACATAGCGGGCGTCGGTGCGCAGCGCGCCGAACTCGCCCATGATGATGCGTTCCGGCGCAAGGCCGTGGCCGTCGGCCCAGTCGCGAACCTGGCGAAGATATTTGTCGACAAACCAGCGGTCGGGCCGGGCGTCGAAATAGACTTTCAGCACACGTTCGGTCTCGGCATAGGCTGCCTGCTTGGCGTCTTCAGGGGTTTCGGTGTCCTGCGCCATGCGCGCCCTGACCGATGCCAGCGTCTGTTCCAGCGAGCCGGCGGATGCCGGCCACGGCACATTGTTGAGCGACCGGTAGACGGGCTCGCGCATCCAGGGTGCCCCCTGATGGCTGAACAGATAGGGCTCATAGAAGTGGAAGGTGAACAGGATCGGCTCGAACGGGGACAGTGGTGCCGGATCGAGCGCGGTCAGTCCGCTCACCATCGAGCCGCAGCCGCCGGCGACGACCAGCGGCAGGGTCGCGGCCGATGCTCTTGCCGCCGTCAGAAGTGAAAGCTGGATCTGCGACCAGACGTTCGACGCGCAGGCCTGCGCCGGCTCGTTGACCGGCTCGAGCGCCACCCTGCCGGGCTGGAACCGCGCCAGCCTGCCGGCAAGCTCGCCGACCAGCCCGCGGTAGAGATCGAAGGCGGGTGCGGCGGTGCTGGAGACCATGCGGTCGGGGTTCCAGTAATGGGTGGCTGCATTGGCCTGGATGTTGACGATGATGCCGAGATCGGCGTGGAGAGTGGCCGTGACAGCCGCGTCAAGTATGTCCAGCAACCGGCCGCGCGTGATGGCGTCGGCGGCCAGGAAAGGGCCGGGATCAACAGGCAGACGGATGAAATCGAGCCCGGTCCTGCGCAGCCGACGCAGGTCGTCCGGGGTCGGCACCGGCCGTTGCGACTGGAAGGGCGGCCAGTCATAGTCAGTGCGCGGAGCGGGAAATTCGCGTGTCAGCGAGAACCAGGGCCAGGCGTTGACGCCGCGCCGAAATCGCGGCCCGGCGGCTGCGCGAGCGATTGGTGCGACCGGGAGCGAGCCGAGAGCCGCCGCGGTGGACAGCGCCGTCCGCAGCACCCGCCGGCGCGACCAGCCTGTCATACGGTTCCTGGCGATGCGTGGTCCATCGCGGTGGTCTTGGCGGCGGTCATGCCGAGCAAATGATAGGCCTCATTTTCATAGGCAAGCAGGACATCGTCCCAGCGAAAGGCTTCGCGGGCGCGCACCCTGGCGGCAACGCCGCAGGCCTTGACCAAGGCATCATCGTCCAGCGCCTGCTGCATCCGCTTGGCGCAACTGTCCTTGTCGGTGAAGTAGATCGCCGCAGCCCCGGCGGTCCATCTGTTGTAGGGATTGTCGTGGGCGATCACCATGTTGCCGGCCGCCAGCGCCTCGACCAGCGAGGGGTTGGTGCCGCCGACCGTGTGGCCATGCAGATAGGCGCGGGCGTGGAAGCGCAGTGCCTTCACCGTTGCCTGGTCGTAAATGGCGCCCGGCAGGACCACCGAGCCATTCGCCGCCTTGCGGATGGCGGCATGATAGGGGATGTCGTCGGACAGCGTTCCCAGCACCACCAGCTTCATGTCGCGCTTGGCGGAGCAAAAAGCTTCGACGATCGGCAGGATGTTGTTGTCGGGTTCGATGCGCGCGATCGAGACCAGATAGCGCCCGGGCTCGAGGCCGAGCGCCCGGACCGGCGCCTCGGGCGCTGATGTCACCGGATCGGCGCCATAGGCAATGGTGGCGATGGCGCTGCGCGGCCGGCGTGTCGCCAGGTGATCTGCGATGGCGGGATGATCGGCGACCAGCCGATGCGAGGCCCATGCGCCGATCCATTCGTTGAGCCAGAACCAGGTTCGCGCCGCCATTCCCCATTTTGGGCGGCGCCACTCGATGCCGTCCATGTTGGTGAAGATCTTGCGTCGCTTCAGCCTGAGCCAGGTCAGGAAAACCGCGCCATTGTAGCCGAGCACCAGGCAAACGCCCGGTCGCCGGGCGGCGTCGCGGGCGCATTGCCAGTCGAATTCCAGCGTCGCGCGCGGTCCCTTGGAGGAAACCTGGATGTGAATGAGCTCGATGCCGCGCCAGGTTTCGCTGCGCACCCTCTGGTCGATCCGCTCGACCTCATCCTGGCAGTAGACGCCGACCTTCCAACCGCGCCCGACAAGAAACAGCGCCAGTTTTTCGGCAAAGGTTTCAAAGCCGCCATGGGCCGCGGGTATGCCGCGGGTCCCCAGGATCAGAATGGCGGGCGTTTCTGGTTTCATGGCCGGCGGCACTTTCACATGTCTGATATATTAGATATTGCTTAATTTATAATGAGCAGATGGCAGCTTCCGTGCCACCTCTCGATTTAGGTATCCTGCGAGGGATCATCGCGCGGGGTTGTAAAAAAACGGTGTTGAAGCCGATGGTTGTTTCATTCTCGGTCAACCCTTCTGTGCGTAGCTGTATCGAAACGAAGCAATGCCTGGGGCGTACGGCCGGCAGTCGGGCGTATCGAACCAGGCATGATTCTTGCGGACGGGCTTCTGCCACAATCGCCCAGCGCGATGGTTGTAGCACCCGGCGGGATATAAAGATGCGGATTGCCTGCGTTCATCAGGGTTATGAACTCTATGGTTCTGACCGCAGCTTCGCGGAGAGCGTTGCCGCGCTGCGCGCCGCGTTTCCGTCGGCCGACATCGAAGTGGTTTTACCGCGTAGCGGGCCGATCGTGCGGATTCTGGAAGCGCATGCCAGCCGGATCGTCTTCGAACCGCTCTGGGTGCTGAGGCGCCAGGCCATTGCGCGCCTTGCGACCGTCGAGATGGCGCGATTGCCGGTTGCCGTGTTCAGGGCGTGGCGGCGGCTCAAGGATTGCGACCTCGTCTATGTCAACACCTCGATCGTGGCCGACTACGCGCTGGCCGCACGCCTTCTTCCCCAAAAGGCCGTCCTGCACATCCACGAAATCCCCGAAGGCGCCATGCGCAGGATACTCGTCGGCCTGATGCGCTGGAGCCATGCCGATCTGATCTTCAACTCGCGCGCGACGCGCGCCGCGTTTGGTGATCCCAAGGCGGCGCGTGCGTATGTCGTCTACAACGGTGTTGCCGGGCCGGCGGCGGTCGAACCGATGACGTATGACGGCAAGCGCCCATTGCGGGTGCTGCTGCTTGGCCGTATCAACCGGATCAAGGGGCAGGAGATCCTGCTGGAGGCGATCGCCTCGATGCCGGCGGAACTCCAGGCGAGGATCGAGGTGCGGCTGGTCGGCGGCGCCTTCGAAAGCACTGAGCGCGAGCATGCGCTTGCCGAACTGGTCGAAACCATGGGGCTTACCGGGCGCGTCAGAGTCCTGCCTTTCATTCCCGACCCTTCGGAGCATTATCGATGGGCTGATATCGTCACCGTGCCGTCGCGGCGTCCGGAATCGCTGGGCCGCGTCGCCATCGAGGCGATGGCATACGGCCGGCCGCCGCTTGTGTCGGCGATAGGCGGGCTGGTGGAAGTGGTCAGCGACGGGGAGACCGGCTGGCATGTTCCGCCCGGCGACGCAGCAGCTCTTGGCGCGAAATTGCAGGAGATCATCCTCGCCCCTGAGGCCTGGCGCGGGTTTGTCGTTGCCGGGCGCGCGCGCTACGAGGCAATCTTCAGCGAGCCGGTCGCGGCCGCGGCGATCACCGCGATCGCCGCCGACAAGCTGAAGACGACCATCGCGCGGCCGGGCAGGGTGCCTGCTGCCCGCGAAGCGGAGACGCGGCCGTGAAGCTAGCGTTTCCGAGCCATCTGGTTCGACGCCTCGTGCTGATGATCGGCGGCGAGGCGATGCAGAGCGGCTTTCATTTTGCCCTCAACATCATGCTGTTGCACATGCTGTCGGCGCAGGGCTACGGCCTCTTCGCCATCGGCATGGTGATGGGCGGTGTCGGCCTGTCCTATATCAGGTCGCTCACCGCCGTTCCCGCCAGCATCTGGATGAGCAAGAGCACCAACAGCGCCGGCGTCGATACCTATGACGTGGCGTTCGGAACGGCGGCGCTGATTGTGGCGTTGCTGATGGCCGTCGGCACGGCAGTCCTGATGCATGTCCTTGGCGATCCAAGCGGAATTGCCGCCGGCTGCTTCGTCGGTGCCTGGTCGTTGCGCAGCCATATGCGCACGGCTTTCTTCGCACGGCGCCAGCAGGTTGTCGTCTCCGTCAGCGATGGCGCTTTTACAATCGCCGGCTGTGTCCTGACCGGGCTGTCGATCTGGTTGGTCCAAGACCCGCTGCAGACCGTGTTCTATGCACTAGCCGCGGCAAATGTGTTCGGCATTTTCGTCCTGGTCCGGCTGGCTCGCCGCTCGCTTCGCATCAGCTTCCGCATGCCGACCCGGCGACGCTATGTCAGACTGTGGCCCCAGCTGCGCTGGTCGGCATTCAGCGCGACCACCACCAACATCCAGGGTCAATGTCTGGCGCTGCTGGTCGCCGGCATTGCCGGTCCTGCCGCCTACGCACCGTTGGCGGCGGTTCTGGTGCTGTTTGCCCCGCTGCGCATCATCAGCCTTGCTTTCGTCAACATGACGCAGCCGGATCTCGCCAGGCTGATGCGGAACAATGAAACGGGCCGTGTCTGGACGCAGGCCAAGATCTGGGCGCTCGTCATGGGGTTTGGCGGCCTTGCATATGGATGCGCCATCATGTTCATCCTGCCGATGATAAAATCCCAGGCTCTCCAGGACGCTTCGACCTGGTTCATCGGACTTTTCGTGATCGCGAATTTTGTCCCGATCATGCTCTATATCATGCCCCGTATCGTGCTTGAGATACTCGGCGATTTTCGGATCGTCGCGTTCACCACGACGGGCGGCGCGGTCGTCGGGCTGGCACTGATCGCGGCCCTGCTGGCAATCGCGTCTCCGCCGTGGGCGCTGTTGGGTTCCGCCGTCTCGGAGATGTTCGTGCTCGTGGCGTCATGGTATTTCGCGCATCACCGCATGTGGAATATCGAGCATCCCGACGAGGCGCGCGACAGCCGGTTGGGCGCGTGGCGGCGCACGCTGTCGTTCGCCACGGCAAAGCGATAGGAAAAAATATGGCAGTCCAGGCGGTGCAAATTGCTGCGGTGACCGGCTCGCCCGATGGCCAGTCCTCCCATCCGGCCGTCGTCGTCGCCAACGATGCATACACGGCGCGGCTCCACACCAGCCTGGAAGCGGCCAGGCCGCTCTGGCTGCGCCTCCAGGCGGACGGTGTGTGCACCGCCCACCAGAATTATGCCTGGGCCGAGGGAATCGTCGCGCGGCTGATGCCGGAAGGTGCGGAACTGCTCATCGTGGAGGTAAACGACGCTGTGACGGGCGTGCCGCGAATGCTGGTGCCGTTGATACGGCGACCGGCTTTCCGCCATCGGGTGATCGAGTGGCTGAGCTGTGGCGTTTGCGACTATTCGGCACCGTTGCTGGCCGATGCGAGCCCGTGGACGACGCAGTCGGCGCAGGCCGCGTGGGCCGCGGTGCGTTCCGTGCTGCCGCCGGCGGACCGTATCCAGATCAGGGGAATTCCGCAATCGATCAGCGGTGTCGCCAATCCGCTGGCCTTGTTGGCGGCCACGCGCGATTCCCTGCATACCAGCTTCGGCCTCGCCATCGACGGCGATCCGGAAACCGTCCTCAAGCGCCTATGCCGGCCATCCTTCGTCAAGGCTTTCAACAAGGACTGGCGTCGCCTCGAACGGCTTGGCGGCGTGGAACTGATCGAAGCCAACACGCCGGCCCTGGTGGAGGTCATCTTCGCCGGCCTGGTCCGGATGCGGCTCAGCCGCTTTCGCGAACTGGGCCGCTTCGACCTGCTGACGCAGGCGGCGGTTGTCGACTTCTATCGAAACGCTGCTCTCGAGGGCCTGTCAGATGGGTCGGTGCGGCTCTTCGGGTTGCGTGTGGGTGAAACTCTTATCGCGGTCCAATACCTGCTGATCCATCAAGTCACCGTTCATGCTCTGCTGATCTCAATCGATCAGGGCGCGGTGCCCAATGTCTCGCCGGGACTTCTGATCATGGGCAAGTTGATGAGCTGGGCGCGCGGGCGCGATTTCAATTATTTCGACCTGTCGGTAGGCAACCAGAGTTATAAGGAACATATGGGTGCCTTGGGTTCGGGTCTGCGCGAGCTTTGCCACGGGATTACGGTGCGAGGCAGCGCCGTGAGCGCAGCCATCGAGATCCGCAACCGGGCCGAGGTGTTCGTGCGCTCCAAACCTCGGCTGCTGAAGAGGCTCCAGGGACTGATGCGGGGTTTGCGGCGCCTGCGCGGGGGATCAGAATGACGGGAGAAGCATGTGGCAAGCTACGCGGCGGGAACGACTCCGATAAAGGATTTGCCCGGTGGGCCGGTTTCCCCGACTGTCGCCAACGTTGATGCAACCGCGCACTTCACGGCTCGGCTGCACACCAGCTTCGACAGCGTAAGGCTGCTATGGCTGCTCCTTGAAGCTCACGGCGTCTGCACTGCCCACCAGCATTATGCCTGGGTCGAAGGAATCGCCGCACGGCTGATGCCCAAAGACGCGGATCTGGTCCTCGTCGAGGTGAGTGACGCAGTGACCGGCGCGCCGGCCATGCTGTTGCCGCTGATGCGGCGCCGGGCTCTCGGCCACCACGTGATCGAATGGCTGAGCTGCCGCGTGTGCGACTACGCGGTGCCGCTGCTGGCGGATGGGATAGAGTGGACCAGGCAGAGTGCCGACGCCATGTGGGCGGCGGTCCGTGCCGTGCTGCCACCGGCGGATCGCATCCATATCGCGGGAATTCCGCAGCAGGTCCACGGCGTGGCCAATCCGCTGGCATTGCTTTCGGTGGCGCGCGACTCCATCCAGGTCAGCTCCGGCCTCGTCCTGCATGGTGATCCGGAGACGCTCATCAAGCGGATATGCAAGCCGTCCTTCGCCAAGGCCTTCCGCAAGCATTGCCGCGGCTTCGAACAGCTTGGTGGCCTCGCTTTGGTCGAAGCCGACACGCCTGATCTGGCCGAGGAGCTCCTGGATGCGCTGTTGGAACTGCGGCTCACGGATCGGTGCGGCTCTTCGGACTACGCGTCGGTGAAGCCTGGCTCGCCTCCATCTATGTGCTGGTCAGAAAAGGCACACTTCACGCCCTCCTGCTCGGCATCGACCAGAATGCGGTCGCCAATGTCTCACCCGGCCTGACGACGATGGGCAAGCTGATGATGTGGGGATGCGAGCGGGGCTTCGACTATTTCGACCTGTCGGTCGGCGGCCAGGGCTACAAGCAACATATCGGTGCCTCGAGCTCGGTTCTGGCCGAGATCTGTGAACCGGTGACGGTGCGGGGCAGGGCTGCGAACGCAGCCATTTTGCTGCGCAGCCGGGTCGAAGGCATGACGCGGTCGCGTCCCCGGCTGCTCAAGGCCGTCCAGGGCCTGACGCGCCGCTTGCGGCGACTGAAGGACTGAGGAGGAGCGCTTGCTGGTCCTGCGGCGACCGATGCAGAGGCACCAAGGCCGGCACGGGAAGCTTGTTGACAGGGTTGGTTAGCTGTATATTTGAAAGCGCAGCTTGACGTTCAGAAATGAGTGTCGCGGGCGGATTTTTTTAAGTTGGCGTTTTCGGCAGATCATCTCGATGAATGCAAGTGTAGGAGATGGGATTCGTTCCATCCTCATTATTCAAACGAAGTACATTGGAGATGTCGTTCTGACATCTGCTTTGGTTCGCAATCTACGTCTTTCTTATCCACAAGCATCGGTGACCATGCTTTGTGCGCCGGGTCTCAAGGAGTTCATCGTCGCGCAAGGGATCGCCGATGTTGCCGTTGGCTTTGAATCCCGTGGCAGAGGAAGGACTCTGCGCAAGCGTTTGAGCGACTATCGTGGCGTCATCTCTGATCTGCGGCATCGAAGATTTGATCTTAGCATCGACCTTACCGATTCAAAAACCTCGCGGATCATGCATCGTTTGATCGGCGCTCCACTTCGCGTCGGCTTCGATCCTTCCGAGCATCCGATGAAGTTCTGGGAAATCCAGCTTGCAAACGTTCTCGCCGCGACCTTCGGACATGGCGGACCGCATTATCTCTACAGGAACCTGTCTCCACTCCGCGCCCTTGGGCTGGATTGTGAGGATCCAACACCTCGGCTGCAGCCAACCAGTACTGCCCAGGAAGAGTGTGCCAGGCTTCTTGCGGAAAACGCTTTGGCGAAGAAGTCGTACGTGGCCGTGCATGCCGGCGCGAGGTTTGAAGGCCGTTGCTGGCCGCCGCAACATTTTGCTGCGGTCATCGACGAAGTATACGCCAAAACCGGGCTGCGATCCCTCCTTGTTGGCGGGCCGGATGAAGGGCTTGCCGCGCAAAGGATCCTTGAAGTGGCAGCATCGCCGGTCGCAAGTGTCGTGGGAAAAGCCTCGCTTGAGGTCCTGACGGCATTGTTGGCCGAAGCGTCGATCTTTCTTGGCAATGAGAGCGGCCCGATGCACATCGCGGCCTCTGTCGGAACTCCAGGGGTGGGGCTGTACGGTCTGACGTCGCCAGAGCAATGGGGCCCGTTCGGTGTTCCCAACCGGACGCTCCAGCCGCCCATGCCTTGCCCATGCATCGCTCCAGGTGTGTGTAAAGAAAACAACGCCGGTGGGGTCTATTGCGTCCAGCGGCTCCAGGTTGCCGACGTTGCGGCGGTGACACTCGATCTCATCGGCACGGAAGTTCAAAAATCTGCTCATTCGGGCATGCCGGCCGCGTAGCAGGGCGGCAGCGACGGGCGATTGTTTGGCGGCGCGCTTCACGTCTTGATTCAGGCCAAGGCCCAAACATCTTCAAAAGATTGGTAAATTTGACCGGGCCGCATCCTGCGCTGTCCGCGAAATTGACAGGACGGCGCGTCTCCGCCATCCTTGACCCAGTCGTCAGGCTGCCGGCAGCGGCCGCGTTGTGTGTCTGGGGCGACCGAGGGCAGTGTCATGTTCAGTCCCGTCACAGGTCAGAATTCCAAGCGCGCCGCGGTGCGCAAGGCGCTCGATCGTCACAAGGTCTACATCACCGCGCAGCGTTTTTCGGCAGGCACCTACCAGGCCCGGGTTCTGGTCGACGGCGAGGCCTATTGGGTCGACGAATTCCGGCTGAGCCAGCTGCAGCAAGGACTGTCGCCGGCGGAGCTCGAGTTGACGCCGGCTGCTGACGATTGAGCGCGACTGGCTTGTTCCTGGCCTCGGTGCTTCGACCTTTGCCATGACCACCCCGCCAAAGCTCCAATCCTACCGCGCGAGGCGTGAATTTTCCAAAACGCCGGAACCGGCAGGCGGCCTCATCACGGACGAAGGCAACCGCTTCGTTGTCCACAAGCACCACGCCACCGCAGACCATTATGATCTGCGCCTACAGGTCGGCGATGTCTTGAAAAGCTGGGCGGTGCCGCGCGGGCCTTCGCTCAATCCGGCCGACAAGAGGCTGGCGGTCGAGACCGAGGATCATCCGCTCGAATATATCGACTTCGAGGGTGTCATTCCCGAAGGCGAGTATGGCGGCGGGCCGATGATCGTCTGGGATACCGGCAGCTGGGCGCCGATGGACGATGTCGAAAAGAGCTTGCGCACCGGCGCCTTCAAGTTCCGGCTGGCCGGCTATAAGCTCAATGGCGGCTGGATGCTGACCCGGCTGAAGCCGAAACCCGGCGAAGACGAAAACAAGAAGAACTGGCTGCTGTTCAAGGAGCGCGACCTCGCCGCCGACACCGCGCTTGACATCCTCACGGCCCGGCCGGAAAGCGTCAAATCCGGATTGCGCATCGAGGAGCTGGCGGCGCCGGCGAAGCCAGCCGCCAAACCCGCGCCCAGACAGGGATCGCTGAAGCCCAGCACGCTGCCGGGCGCGTTCAAGGCCCCCATGCTTGCTCGTATCGAGCCGCAACTGGCGACGCAGGTGCCAAAACCACCGGATGGCGAGGACACCCAACAGGTCTGGCTGCACGAAATCAAATTCGACGGCTACCGCACCATGGCGCATCTTACTGAGGGCGCGGCCAAGCTGATCACCCGTGGCGGCATCGACTGGACGAAGCGCTATGGCGACCTGCCGCATGCGTTCGCCAAACTGCCGTGCCGCGACGCCATCATCGACGGCGAGATCGTGGTGCTCGATGCCAAGGGCATCAGCCGCTTCGCGCTGCTGCAGGATGCGCTGGCGCAGGGCGCCGGCAGCAAGCTCCATTTCTACGCCTTCGATCTTCTCCATCTCGACGGCTGGGACCTGACCAAGGCGCCGCTGGTCCGGCGCAAGGCGCTGCTGGCGCAGATGCTGTCGGGCCTCGGTGCCAATTCCGCCATCCAGTTCTCCGACCATGTCGAGGGCTCGGGGCAGGGGCTCTACGACCAGGCGTCGGAACTGGGGCTGGAGGGTGTCGTCTCCAAGCGCGCCACGGCCATCTATCAGAGCGGCCGAAGCAAAAGCTGGACCAAGACCAAGGCGTTGCTGTCGGACGACTTCGTCATCGCAGGCTTCACCATCTCCGATGCGGCCGAAGGGCTGGCGGCGCTCGGCATGGCAGAGTTTGAGGATGGTGAATTGCATTATCGCGGCAAGGTCGGCACCGGTTTCGATGCCGCCACCGCGGGTGAGTTGCTCGCCAGGCTGGAGCCGCTGCGGGAAGGCGCCACCCCGCCCGAGGGCGTCCCGCGCGAAATCATGCGCGAGATGAACTGGGTGCGGCCGCTGCTGTCGGCGCGCATCCATTACGCCAACCGCACATCGGACAACGCACTGCGCCACGGCGTCTTCCGCGGTTTGAGGGATGTCGGCCTGTCGACGCCGGTCTCGTCCAAACGCAAGCGGCTGATCGCCGAGGCCGACCTTGCCACCATCTGGGTGACTAATCCGACGCGCCGGCTGTTCGGCAAGACCGGCCCGACCAAGCTCGACATCGCCGTCTATTATGCGCTGGTCGGCGATTTCATGCTGCCGCACATCCTCGGTCGGCCGGTGTCGCTGGTGCGCTGCCCGACCGGCCTGCCGAAGGATTGCTTCTTCCAGCGCCACGCCTTCACCGGCATGCCGCCCTCGGTGGTGACATTCGAGGCGACAAATTCCGAGGGCGAGACCAAATCCTATCTCTCGGTCGAAGGCGCGAAAGGGTATCTGGCGCTGGCGCAGTTCGGCGTCGTCGAGTTCCATACCTGGGGCACCCACCGCACCAGCCTCGACAGACCCGACCAGATCGTCCTCGACCTCGATCCGGGCGAGGGGATTTCATGGCGCGAGGTGGTCGAGGCCGCCGTGCACATCAAGGGCGAATCCGACCAGATCGTCCTCGACCTCGATCCGGGAGAAGGGATCACCTGGCGCGAGGTGGTCGAGGCCGCCGTGCACATCAAGGGCGAATTGGAGCGCCTGGGGCTGGTGCCGTTCGCCAAGACCTCCGGCGGCAGCGGCATCCACATCACCGTGCCGGTGACGGGCAAGCAGAACTGGAAGAAACTGCACCAGGCGACCAGCGCGATCGCCACGCATCTGGCGACAACGGCGCCGGACACATTCACCACCACCATGGGCAAGGACAATCGCAAGAAGCGCATCTTCATCGATTATCATCGCAATGCGCGCGGCCACACCTCGGCAGCACCTTACTCGCTGCGCGCCCGCACCAATCTGCCGGCCTCTACCCCGGTGAGCTGGAGCGATCTGGAATCCATCGATGCGCCGCAGGATCTGAACTATTCCTCCCTGCCGGGGCTGCTGGCGACGTCGGGCGATCCGTGGGCCGAGATCGACGAGTTCGCGCGGGATTTGCCAGTGTTCGAGGGAACGAGGAAGTAGTCGCGAGATGAGGGCGCAGTCCCGCCAGCGTCTCAATTCCAAGTCCATCGACGCTTCCGACAATTTGAATTATTCTCTCCGCCACGACCTCAAAGACGTACCGGAAGATTTCGTCAGGGATTTGCCTGTATCGTGTGGGGTCGGTGTAGGATTTCCTCGGCGCCAATCGTCCTTCGGACGAAAAGCGCTGCAGCAAATGTCAGTGCATGGCCGCGTAGGAGTGTTTCATGGCGCCCAGGGCAAGTTGGAAAGGTTACCTCAAACTCAGCCTCGTGAGCTGTCCGGTGCGGCTATATCCCGCCACCAGCGCCAGCGAGCGCATCAGCTTCAACCAGCTGCATAAGAAGACCCATAACCGCATCAACATGAAACCGGTCGACCCCGAATTGGGGCTCGTCGAGCGTGCTGATCTGGTCAAGGGCTACGAATACGAGGACAAGCAGTACATCATCATCGATGATGCCGACCTCGATGCGGTGCGCATCGAATCCAATCACACGATGAACATCGAGGCCTTCGTCGACGAGGACGAGGTCGACGTCATCTATCAGGACGCGCCCTACTACATGGCGCCCGACGGTGCGATGGCGGAAGAGACCTTTGCCGTGCTGCGCGAAGCGATGCGCAAATCCGGCAAGCTGGCGATCGCCCGCCTGGTGCTGTCCAGCCGCGAGCGCGTGGTGACGATCGGCGCGCGCGAGAACGGTATGTTCGTGTGCACCTTGAGGAACCCGAACGAAGTACGCGGCACGGCTGAATATTTCGGCAATATCCCGGCCGGCAAGCCCGACCCCGAAATGCTGCAGCTCGCCGAAGCGCTGATCAAGCAGAAGGAAACCACCTTCGATCCGAAGAACTATGAGGACCGCTACGAGGCGGCACTCATGACGATGATCCGCGAGAAGCTGAAAGGCCACAAGCCGATCATCGCGGCGGCACCCGAGCGCGGCAATGTCATCAACCTGATGGATGCGCTGAAGGCCAGCCTGTCGCAATCGAAGCCGCCGGCCAAATCGAAAAGCAAGGCCGACGAGGTTGCCAAGCCCGCCGCGAAGAAGGCGGCAGCGGGTGGTGCTGCTGAAAATCCGTTGAAGGCCAATCTGCTGAAGGCGGTCGGCAAGAGCAAGAAATGACGGCACCGGCCGGCGCTGTTTTCGGCACGATAGGCGCACTGGCGGCTTTTCCGCTCAGGCTGGCTGCGCGGGAAGTGGAACGCCAGCACGGCCAGCTGCGGCGCGGTGTCACCAGGCGCACCACGCATGTCGTCTTCGGCCGGACACTTCTCGCCAGGGCAGGCCTCGTCAAAAACGGCGATGCCGGGATCGAGCGCAGTGTCGCCGCCGAGCGCGCGGCCGGTCGAACGCTGATCAGCGAGAACGGATTCCTGCGCCTTCTCGGACTGATGAAGACACCGGAGGCGTCTTCACTGTCGCGGCAATCGCTGATCGATCAGTCGCGGCTATCAGGCTCCGACCTCGATTTTTTGTCGCTGTTCGATGCGTTCGAGCATGACACAGAACCTTATTCCTTCCGCGACCTGATCCTGGCGCGCAAATATGCCGGGCTCATCGCCGGCGGCGCGACATGGGGGGCGATCGCGCGCTCCGTCCACCGCTCCGGCCCGGTGGCGTCGCTGACCGCCAAGTCGCTCAATGTCGGCTCGCAGCATGGGCGCGCCGACGCGATCTATCTCGAAGGCGGCCAGAGCGAACTCGATGGGCAGTTGCTGTTCGATCTCGGAACAGCCGGGGCAGAGGGTGACGACACGCTGGAGGAGCTGTTCGCCGAGGCGGAAGCGGTGGAGGAGCAGGGCGACCATGATGGGGCCGCCGCGCTCTACCAGCGCTGTCTCGCCATCGATCCGAGCGATGCGATTGCCGCCTTCAACCGCGCCAACTGCCTGCGCGCCGGTGGCCACGCCGCGGACGCCGCGCATGACTATATCAACGCGATAAAACTCGATCCAGCCTTCGTCGAGGCGTGGTTCAACCTGGCCGGACTGATGAGCGAGCAAGGTCGCGAAGCCTCGGCGCGAAGGCACCTGCAGAAGGCGATCGCGCTCGACAAGAATTATGCCGATCCGGTGTTCAACCTCGCCCGACTGGAATTCGACGCCGGCAATCTGCCGGAGGCGCGGCGGCTGTGGGTGCGCTATCTCGAACTCGACGCGGATTCGGAATGGGCGCGGGTTGCAGCCAAGGGCGTGCAGTTCGTGGATCTGCAGCTGGCGCGGACGGCGGGGTGAGCATGATTGGCGAAGGCCGCGATGACAGCCAATCTCCCCCCTTGTGGGGGAGATGCCCGGCAGGGCAGAGGGGGCGCGTCGATGGATTCGCCTTCGATGACCGCCACCGCCAAGGCGCTGGCCGCGGCCGGCTTACAGGTCGCGCGCTTTGAATTCCACTACATGGCTGCCCGCCGCTACGGCCACCGCAAACCGCCGCCGCGGGCCGAGACGGTGAATCCGGAATATATCAAGGCGACAGCCGACCTCAGGGCAAAGGGCGTGACGGGACCGCTGATCATCGGCGGCAAGTCGATGGGTGGGCGCGTCGCCTCCATGGTCGCCGACGAGATGTTTGCCAAGGGCGAGATTTCAGGGCTGGTCTGCCTCGGCTATCCCTTCCATCCGCCGGCCAAGCCCGAGCAATTGCGCACCAAACACCTTGCCGATCTGAAGACGCCGACGCTGATCTTCCAGGGTACCCGCGACGAGTTCGGCACCAGGGACGAGGTTGCGACTTATGACCTTTCCGATCGCATCGAGGTGATCTGGCTGGAGGATGGCAACCATGATCTCAAGCCACGCAAGAGCATCTCGGGATTTTCGGCGGCCGACCATCTGAAGACGCTGGCCGAGACGGTCAAGGCGTGGTCGGAGAACATCTCGGGATTTTCGGCGGCCGATCATCTGAAGACGCTGGCCGAGACGGTCAAGGCGTGGTCGGGTCGGATCGCTTCCTGAAGCGATGAAGATCGCCTCCTTCAACATCAACAACATCAACAGCCGGCTTGAAAACCTGCTGGGATGGCTGGCTGTGGCAAAGCCCGATGTCGTGTGCCTGCAGGAACTGAAGGCGCGCGACATGCAGTTTCCGCGCTCGGCATTGGCGGCGGCCGGCTATGGCGCGGTGTGGAAGGGCGAGCCGACGTGGAACGGTGTTGCCATCCTGGCGCGGGGTTCGGAACCGGTGCTGACCCGCGATGCCTTGCCCGGCGACGATGCCGACAGGCAGAGCCGCTATATCGAGGCGGCGGTGAACGGCATCATTGTCGCTTGTCTCTATGCGCCGAACGGCAATCCTCAGCCCGGCCCGAAATTCGCCTACAAGCTCGCCTGGCACGCGCGGCTGGAGGCACATGCCGAACAGTTGCTCGACACCGGCCTGCCGGTGGTGCTGGCCGGCGACTACAACATCGTGCCCGAGCCGCGCGATATCTACGCCACCCGCTCCTATGACGACAACGCGCTGGTGCAGCCGGAAAGCCGGGCGTCGTTCCAGCGCCTGCTCGACCAGGGTTGGGTTGATGCCCTGCGCAAGAAGCATCCGAAGGAAACGCTTTACACATTCTGGGACTATCGCCGCAACCGCTGGCCGCGCGATGCGGGCCTCCGGCTCGATCACATCCTGCTGTCGAAGAAACCGGCACGTCGCCTGACCGCCGCCGGCATCGACCGCGACATGCGCGGCGAGGACGGCGCCAGCGACCATGCGCCGGTGTGGGTGGAATTGAAGTA